>CAYMSC010000186.1:0-10997 GCA_964392805.1 uncultured Saprospiraceae bacterium | reverse complement strand
CAGGAATTTCTTCTTCTCTTGTTGTTGCTGGAGTCTTTACTACCTGTCTTGTAACCGTCTTGTATTGAGCAGGAATTTCTTCTTCTCTTGTTGTTGCTGGAGTCTTTACTACCTGTCTTGTAACTGTCTTGTATTGAGCGGGAATAGCTTCTTCTTTAGAAGATGCTTGCGTCTTTAATACTCGCTTTGATACCGTCTTGTACTCAGCAGGAATTGTTTCCTCTCTTGTTGTTGCTGGAGTTTTTAATACTCGCTTTGATACCGTCTTGTACTCAGCAGGAATTGGAGTTTCCTTGATACAGTCTTCACCGTTATCCGTATAACCAGCAGCACAACCTTTTCTTACTTTCTTAGTAACTGTTTTATATTCAGCTGGTACTTCAACTAAACACCATACTAAACAGTCATTAGGATCCGCAGACAAACAGTTTCTGTCAGCCTTACGCTTTACCCACTTAGTAGAAGAAGGAGATACTTCAACTCTTTCTGTTACTGTTTCGTATTGTGCAGGTACTCTATCGATACGAGTAGAAGCTTCTTTTGATACTACTTGCTCAGTTACGGTTTCGTACTGTGCAGGAACAGGAATCATACGCTTTGATTCTGCCTTTACCAACATTTGCTCACTAGTAGTCTCGTATTGTGCCGCAGCAGGGATTAAACGCTTAGTTGCTTCCTTGGCTAATACTTGCTCAGTTACCGTTTCGTAAGTTGCAGGTACAGGGATTACTCGCTTTGATGCTTCTGCTACTAATACTTGCTCTGATACCGTTTCATAAGTTGCAGGTACAGGGATTACTCGCTTTGATGCTTCTGCTACTAATACTTGCTCTGATACCGTTTCATAAGTTGCAGGTACAGAAATCATACGCTTTGATGCTTCTGATACCAATACTTGCTCTGATACTGTTTCGTATTCAGCAGGAACATAAATCAAACGCTTTGATTCTTCCTTTATCAATACTTTTTCTGTTTCAGTAGAGAATTTTGCAGGAACCGCAATTAATCTGCTTGCTGCTGCTGTCTTCTCCATTTGCTCTGTAACGGTTTCATATTGAGCAGGTACTACCTCAACTCTTTTAGAAGCAGCTTTCGTTTCGATTTGCTCTGTAACGGTTTCATATTCGTCACCTATCAAACATTTAGCATAGCACTTTCCTGGTTCTTTGCTAACAGGATCACTATCGCTTGGTTGAGCGGATAACGTGATGAAACCTAGCATAAATACCGTAGTAAGTAAAAAACTAATTTTTTTCATAATTGAAATGCCAGTTTAAGTTAATTTAAAAATAATGAGTGTTGTATAATCAAAAAATTATATTTATTCTTTTTTACTCTATTGATTCCCAAAGAGTTACCTTTAAAGTGTAAATTTAGGATATATTTTTCGGATAACATAAATAATACTTGGTAATGTTCGTACTTTGTAAGCCAAAATCACTAATTGTTGACATTGGAACGGCATTATTATCCTTCAAAAGGATTAATATCTCTTCTTTTGAAATAGTATAAACCGTATTGGATTCTTTTCCAGTTATTATTAATTGTTTAGCTGATTGCTTATTGATGGGAAATTTCTCTTTGATTCTCTGACGAATATTATTCAAATAGTCACTTTTAAAAGGCTTATTACTGAATTCTATCTTAAATAAATTTCGATTTAGCAATGATTTCGATAAAAAAGACAAAAAGAAGTCGTCAGAATTGGCAAAATTTTTCAAAGCCGAATATATATCATAATCATCCAATAAGGCAAAATGCTTAAGCAATATCTTTTTTTCCCCTTTTTTAAAAGGCTTGTTTGGACTATTGTAAAGAAAATAAGCTAAGTTATCAGAAATATTTAATTGCTGCTGCTGCTCGGCTAATTCTTTGGCCCTTTTCAACACCTTTACTAACATTTGTTCTGATGCTACTACTGTTTTGTGCAAATATACTTGCCAATACATTAATCGCCTAGCAATCAAAAATTTTTCTATTGAGTAAATTCCTTTATGTTCTACTACCAGATTTCCATCTTTCACAGACAACATTTTTATAATCCTATCATAGCCAATTACTCCTTCATAGACCCCTGTAAAAAAACTATCTCTTGTTAAATAGTCCATCCTATCCATATCCAATTGGCCCGAAACTAACTGATGTAAAAAAGGCTTAGGATACTCATTTTTAAAAATTTGGATAGCGGTCGTTAACTTCCCTTTAAACTCTTTATTCAATTCTTCCATGAAAAATAAGGAAATTTCTTCATGATGAATATTAACTAAAGTATGCTCTAATACATGTGAAAAAGGGCCATGTCCAATATCATGTAACAAAATAGCTATTGCTGCCGCTTTTGCTTCTTTATTGGAAATTGTAACACCTTTTGAACGTAATACATCTATTGCTTGGGTCATTAGATGCATTGCACCTAGGGCATGATGAAAACGAGTATGCAACGCTCCCGGATAAACATGGTCGGTTAAACCCAATTGTTTGATTCTCCGCAACCGCTGAAAATAAGGGTGCTCTATTAAATCAAAAATGATATTATATGGTATGTTTATAAATCCATATACCGGATCATTGAATATCTTTTTTTTATTCATTTTTTTTGTGGCAAAAAATCTATTGATACTTTGCATATTTTAGTGAGGGACTAAACTTTGCGCAAAGGTAACAAAGGAATCGGTAAGTATAGTTATTTGAGGTAAGGTTTAAAAGTAAAAGGCAGCCCTTTAGGGCTACCCATACTATGAGAAACGAAAGTTCTTCTTGTTTTTATCTGGTTAATACAAAGATATAACTTTTATATGTAAAAAAAATAAAATATTAAAAAAGTTTTATTAATGAAAAAAATATGACAAATTCATGTTTTAGATAAACGCTCCCCTTTCCTATCTTTTTAGGAATCGTATTCTTCAATATATAAGTCTTATAATCAATTGGTAATCAATTTATTCTTCTCTATAAATTCCAACATTCTTTTGATTTTCCTCTTATTGCTATGTTTTCCATATCACTTTTAAGTACGACCTTCTTGCTTTAAAAAAAATTTAAAAAAAATTTATCGCTTCTTCAAAAAATCAAATGTAACTTTACTTTCTCCTTATCGAATAACACTTAGAGTTTGTTGGGAATTTATCCTCCCGAAGGGTCGGGACAGGTTTTGGGTTAAAAAACAAACTCCCAACAAGTAATATGTTCGCTAATTTTGAATGATGAATTTTGAATGATGAATGTCGTTAAAAATAAATGTGTAATTATTTAAATTTAAAATTTTTATAAATATTATTTATTCCACTTTGTTTTGAATTCAAAATTGACGATGACATTGAACAAACTCTTATATATTCTATTCGTAAGAACCACTAATTTTCATAAGATTTTTGATATGGTAAAGACCGAAAAGCTGACGACTACTGATACAATACATTATGCCACTTGTCCTCTATGTAGTGCTAAAGATATTGCCTTAACATTAGCTACCGAAGATTACTCTATCTCCAAAGAAGATTTCGAGATTTATGCTTGTGGCAATTGTAATTTTCATTTTACGCAAAATGCCCCTGCTCCTATGGCAATTGCTCCTTATTATAAAAGTGATGTTTATATTTCGCATAGTGATACTAAAGAAGGAATCGTTAATCGACTTTACCATACTGCTCGTGATTTGATGCTTAAAAAGAAGCAAAAATTAATTCAACAATTAACTAAGGGCAAACGCTTATTAGACATTGGTAGTGGTACGGGCTACTTTTTAAATCACATGCAGCAAAATGGTTTTGAAGTAACAGGTGTAGAAATTGACGAGGATGCCAGAGCTGCTACACTCAAAAATTTTAGTATCAAGGTTAATCCGCCTCCTGCCTTATTAGAAGGTCAACTCTCCGAAAAGGTAGATGTTATTACGCTTTGGCATGTTCTTGAGCATCTACACGATATGAATGGCTATATACAAAGTATGTATCGGCAACTCGCTGACGACGGAGTTGTTTTGATTGCGGTCCCTAACCATACTTCTTATGATGCCCTACACTATGGCAAACATTGGGCAGCTTATGATGTCCCTCGTCACCTGTGGCATTTCTCTCCTAAAACCCTAGCTCGATTAGCGGATAATAATGGTTTCAAAGTCGTTGCACAAAAACGACTACCCTTGGACCCTTTTTATAATTCCTTACTTAGCGAACAATACCAATCTAGCAAATTATCTCTTATCTTTGGGGGTATCATTGGGTTTATCTCGCTTCTAGTCAGCTACGTAAATCCATCTAGGAGTACTTCTCCAATTTATATTTTAAAGAAAAAATAATAGTCAGTAGTCATTTGTCCGAATGACCAATGACTATTGATTAATGACTTATTTATGAAAATTAAGACAATTGCAATTGGTTGCGACCATGCAGGTTATCCTTATAAGGATGCTATTGTTAAAATGCTAGATGAAAAAGGTTATACAGTACTAGACTTTGGTACACACAACCTTGACTCTGTAGATTATCCAGATTTTGCTCATCCTACCGCCAATAGCATAGAAAGCGGCGAAGCGGATTTAGGTGTTTTACTTTGTGGAAGTGGAAATGGAATTTCTATTACTGCTAATAAACATCAACATATTCGTGCGGCTTTATGCTGGCAAAAAGAAATTGCAGAATTGGCTCGGTTGCATAATGATGCAAATATAATTAGTCTTCCCGTTCGATTTATTAGCGAATCTATGGCTTTGGATATGGTCAGTACTTTTGTTACGACTGAATTCGAAGGAGGGAGGCATGCTCGAAGAGTTGGAAAAATGCCTTGTATGTAAATAAGAGTTCAGAAGTCAGACCATAAAATAAATTTTATTGTCAGAAGTCAGATATGCTTCGAATACTTTTACAACATGGACAGTATTCATTCAATTTAAGTTTTACTTCCTTTTTCATTTTTTCTTGCATATAATTCAGATTTGTAATATGCGCCTCTGACCTTTGACAATTATCGTAGATAATGGTCTGACTTCTGACAACGCAGTGGTCTATTTCTTTAACTTCAACAAAGCCACATTCTCAATATGATGCGTATGCGGAAACATATCTACTGGTTGACACTTCACCACCTCATATTTCTCTGACAAGATTTCAAAATCTCTCGCTTGCGTAGAAGGCTTACAACTTACATAAATCAATTTAGGTGCTTCTAATGCTAATAGCATTTTCACCACTTTGGGGTGCATTCCTGATCTTGGAGGGTCGGTAATTAAAATATCAGGCTTACCATGTTTTTTAGCAAATTCTGGCGTTAAGATATTTTTTACATCACCCGCATAAAAAGTAGTATTGGAAATATTATTTCGAGTCGCATTTTCTTTTGCATCTTTTATTGCCAATTCTATCTCCTCTATGCCGACTACTTGTTTACAATATTTAGCAATAAATAAAGCAATACTGCCGATACCTGTATAGAGATCATATACATTTTCTGTGCCTTCAAACTCCGCAAAGTCTGCGATGACTTGATATAAAGCTTCTGCCTGTTTGGTGTTCGTTTGAAAAAAAGATTTTGGTCCGATTTGGAAAGAAATTTCTCCTAATCGGTCTGTTACATACGCTTGCCCATGATATAATTCCATGTCCAAATCGTACATAAAATCATTGGTTTTCGTATTGATGCAGTAATAAACAGAAGTCAAAGTAGGAATCCGTTTTATAACCTCCTCTAATATTCCTTTGATTTTTTCTTGGTCATTCTTATGTACACATAAGACCAACATGATTTCTCCTAGCGTAGTAATTCGAAGCATCAACTGCCGCAAGAATCCCACATTTGTCCGAGCATCAAAAAATGCCAATCCTTGTTCAATGGCTATTTCTTGCACTGTATTTCTTATAAAATTAGAAGGTTCATATTGTAAAAAGCAATGGTCAATATCAATCACTTTATCAAACGCTCCGCCTGGATGAAAACCTAAGACTTTCGCTTGATTGGTGATGCCGCTATCAATTTCTTCTCTGGTCAACCAACGTTTACTAGAAAATGAAAATTCTAATTTATTTCGATAGTACACCTGATGTTTACAAGGTAATATCGGTAGCATTTCTTTGACTTCTACTTTTCCAATTCGCTGAATAGCATTCACTACATCTTTTTGCTTAAAAGCTAATTGTTGTTCATAAGAAACGTGCTGTAATTTGCAACCACCACATAAATCGAAATGCGTACAAATAGGCGCTACTCGATGTGGAGAACGCTGATGAAACTTTTCTACTGTTCCAATAAAAATGGACCGTTTTTTACGTCTTGCCAACACATCTACTATATCCCCAGGAGCAGTATCAGCGACAAAGATGGCTCTTCCTTCTTCGTCTTTTCCAAAGCCCTTTCCTTTGTCTACTAATTCGGTAATCTCTAATTTTTCTACCAGAAATGGCTTTCTTCTATTTCTACCCATTTTATTTTTTGATTTTAACGTGACTATTCAGAATAGAGAGCAGAGATTAGAGAAAAGAGATAAAAATCGGTAAACCTTTTAATTTTTCGGTAAAAACCGAAAAATTTGTTGGTAATCCTTGGTTTTTCTCTCTTCTCTCAATGAAATGGTCTCTACTCTCTAATCTACGGAATAGGTACATTTTAACTATTTTATAGATTCCTTACCGTGACAATACCACATAATCTCTTAAAAGTGTTTCTAAAAACTTTACCTTATTTTTTGGCATTGTTTCTAATTCTAATAGCTCTGTAAACCGCTTGGCGATAGCTCCTAAAGCTGCTCTATGCGCTTGATTAGGATATTGGTGATAGCGATTAAGCACTTGATTAATCAAGATAATATCTGCCTCGTTGAAATGTTTGATAGCAAAATAAGTTGGTTCATGGCTATCAACGGTAATTATTTTCAACACATCACTCAACCCTTTCTCTGTTTTTGATTTTAATTTAATGACTGTTGTATTGGCAGTCATATCCCCTAATCGCTGCTTTCTCTGAGATGCTGAAATAGCCAAAATAGCCATTACACCCGCAGAAAAAAGTGTATCTATGATATGAAAAATTGCTCTTAATAAATAGTCGCTTAGTCCTACTTCTGCTCCATCTAAACGAACTACTCTTAGATTCATCGTTCTCTTGCCCCACGATTGCCCCCCCATAACTATTTCAGAAACCAAATGATACCCTAAAAAAGTAACAATTGGAATAAACTGCATTATCATCATTAAAGAACCATCTTCCCCAAATAGTCCACCGACGACCCAAGAGGCAAGGTAAATAATAAGAACGACCAATAAAATAATAATCGCCACATCAATTAACATTGCTACAATGCGGTCTTGTAAGCTCGCCAATTCATATTCGATGGTTACATTTTGAGTGGTTTGAATATCAATACTTTCCATTAGTCGATGGATTTAAGGTTTGAGCATGCAAAACTAACGGGTTTATGTCGAAACTACTATTTTTGTGTCATCGCATTTCAATCAATTCTATAGACTTTGATAAAATTATCATGAAAAAAGTACTCATTACCTTACCGCTTAGTGAAAAAAGATTAACCGCTATCAATCAACATATTCCCGCTGATTGTCTTTCTGGTGAAAAAGACCTTTATGCCGAAGTCGCTGAGCGAATCCCAAATTATGAAGCTCTACTCTTTTTAGGACCGATGAAAAAAGGAATTGATGCGCCTTTATTGGCAAAAGCTAACAAGCTAAAAATAATTAGTAACTATGGCGTTGGTTACGATAGAATTGATGCGGATGCTGCAAAGGCTAATGAAGTGATTGTTGCCAATACACCCCATTCCGTAACTGCGCCTACCGCAGATTTAGCCCTCGGCTTGATGTTAAGTCTCTGTCGAAGAATTGGGGTCAGTGACCGCGCTATCCGACAAAAAAAGACTACTAATTGGTATAATTCTCAACTGCCTTCTACTACGCTCAAAGGAAAAAAATTGGGTATTGTTGGTATGGGTAGAATTGGAAAAGCCGTAGCCGAACGGGCAAAGGTATTTGGGATAGAAATTTTTTATTTTCAAAGAAATCAATTAGCGAAAGATATAGAAGAAAAATATCAAGCTACTTATTTGCCACTCCACGACTTGTTAAAAACAGTCGATATTTTATCTCCTCATATTCCACTGACACCAAGTACTCGACATCTATTTGGTGCAAAAGAATTGGCATTACTAAAACCTTCTGCTTTTATAATTAATACAGCAAGAGGAGGCGTATTTGATGAATTAGCCCTTATTGAAATTTTACAAAATGGAAAAATAGCGGGGGCAGGTCTCGATGTTTTTGCAAATGAGCCTACTGTTCCCGATGCGTTTTTGGCAATGGATAATGTGCTATTAACACCACATATTGGGACTGCTTGTGGGGAAGCAAGAGCAGATATGTTTGAGGAGGCTATTGGAAATTTAATGGCTTATTTTAAGAAGGAAAAAATAACAAATCGTGTTATTTGAAATTTATAAAAATAAAATGTGGTAAAAACAAGATCTATCTTCATAAAAAGTGGAAGCCTTTTAGTATTTTAGCAATCTTAAAACTAAACATGCTAATTATTAAATGAAGAGAACAACCAAAAAAACAGCACAAAAACGATTCATATCTATCCTCTCAGACTATGGTTTCAAAGTAACCTTCGGCAATGAATCAGATACTCGCTTTCTTAGAAAGGCTATTCAACTTTTAATCAAATCACCTGTTCCTATAAAAGAAGTGAAGTTTGAAAAGAATGAGATGGCAGCATTGACAAAATATAGCAGAAGTGGTATATTTGATTTAATTTGTATAGATGAAGCAGACAAAGTGTACATTGTAGAAATGCAATTGTCAGACTTCAAACATTTTATTCACAGGGGAAAATTTTATGCTTTTCATCGACTGAATAAAATGATTCGAAAAGGAAAGTATCGCTTTAATGACTTAAAGCCAATTTATATTATTTCCTTTTTAGCAGGTAACACTTTTAAAACTAAAGAATTTCACCAAATTAGTGTCTTAAAAAATCAACATGGAGAACTGGTCGATAACCAAATTACTCATGTGTTTATAGAACTAAACAAGTGGCATAAAACTGTTGATGAATTAGAAACAGACTTGGATAAACTTTTATATATCATGAAATTTACCGCAACTGCAACCATTAATGATGAAATCCCAGAAGTATTTAATGCTGCTGAATGGATTGAAGCAATGATTAAAGAGTTGGATAAAAGAAACATGACAAATGAAGAATTGTTTGCGCTAGAGATGACATTGGCGAGGGAAGGGTCTAAAGCTGCTGTAGAAGAAGCTAAAATTGATGAGGCAAGAGTAGAAGAACGTCAAATAGCTAAGAAAAAATTAGCCAAAGAACGTCAAATAGCTAAGAAAAAATTAGCTAAAGAAAAGCAATTGGCAGAAGAAAGATTAGCCAAAGAAAAGCAATTAGCCGAGGATAAAAGGGCTAAAGAAAAACAAAAATCAGCTAAACAGTTATTAGCACTAAAAACAATGAGCGATGAACAAATCGCTCTTATAATAGGGCTTCCGCTAGAAAGGATTCAGCAATTAAAAAAAGAACTAGAAAACGACAAAAATTAATCGGCTTTATAAAAAATGGTGCTAGGATAATCAAACCCTAGCACCATTTTTTTATTCAACGACTATCTCCTTAATTCCAATACCCTCTTCCGTATAAATTTTTACCCAATAGACCCCTGTTTTCAAAGCACTTATATCTAGCATTGTTTGACTATTTTGCAAAGATTGATAGAGTACTTTTTGACCAAGACTATTAAATACCTCTATATTACTATCCACTAAATTTACTGCTGCTGCTAAATCTATTATTAATCTTTCTCTAGCAGGATTTGGGTATATATCAAACTGCTTTTCTAATAATTGTTCTTCGGTATTCACTAAAGCATTTTCATCAAAAATAACCGTAATGGTTGGCGTATCATCTGAAATGGTTATAGGAATCTCTCTGCCTGATGAATCAATCACTAATAGTTCTATAAGATCTAATTCAAGTATATATTCTGAGCGAGCTTCGATTAAATCAAGTTCTAAAATAAACGCAAATTCAGCAATATTCCCTGAGCCACTTACTCCAATTTGGTTCGTCCGAGTAATAGCATATGCTGCTTGCCCTTCTTCGATTAATAATTTCTTCCTTGCAAGAATCTCTTCGTTATTACCCACAAAAGAACTAGTATCATAAACTGTCTCTATATCTTGAATCGTGGTATTATCATAATTAAATGCTAGAGCAATTCCGTATAAATTATCAATCGGTAAATCAGTGGTCCCAACCGCTAAATTGGCAGGAATGCTAATATTTGTTTGATTGGCATTTACTACAATATTGGTCGAAAAATTTAAACTAATTTCGGGCAAAGTAGCATCTTCTATAAAATTCTTTTCTGCCGTAATGCTTTGATAATTATTATCAATTGCTTCATAATCCATTCCATTCACTATTCCATTACCGTCACAATCAATATGCTTAAAATTTAAGTCAAAAATGGTAGCAATATCCCAATCAAAAGCAGCTTGCAAAATGGGCGTAATTACTGCGTTGGGCCTGACTTCTCCCAGTTTATTAAACCCAACCCCTAAATTTAATACATCAAAAATATTAACTAGCCCATCTCTATTGGCATCTCCCGGAAATACACAATCATTGAAATTACATATATCTGAACCACTAACTGTAAAAACGGGTAAACAAAACGAAGAAGAACAACCACCTTGCTCACTTTCAAGCGTCAAACAAACCTCATAAAGTCCAGGGGAATTATAAACATGAGTTAAAGTTAAATCACTAGTAGTATCTTTTTGCCCATCTCCAAAATCCCATTCAATTAGGTCATAGTCTCCAAAGGATAGATTAAAAAAATTAATGGTACCATTATCTGATAACTGGTCTGCTGGTTGATAAATAAATAAGGCTTGACAATTGACATCATCAGGAAAGATTTCTTCTGGAATAATGGTATGACAAATCGTAGAAGTACATATTTCCGCATTGGGAACGGCAAC
>CAYMSC010000185.1:0-11019 GCA_964392805.1 uncultured Saprospiraceae bacterium | reverse complement strand
TTTCGGTCTGACTTCTGACCTCTTTTCAATATCAATTTTCAATCTGATTGCCTAAACAATCAAACAATATTAACAATCAAGCCATTAAATAAGAGGAAACCAAATAATATTTCAAGCGATTTGGAAATTATAAGGCGAAATTTTTAAGCATACTCTTAGACTATTAGTATAAAATGGCAAAAGTCAGTAACCCAATTATATTTAGTCTTCGCTCCGCCACTTTGTTAAAAAAATGAAAATCTGAGACAGATTCGGCTATAAAAGTTATATTTTTAAAACTTTACGTAAAGATTGTTTCCTCAAAAAGATAATGAGGTGTCAATAAATTTCGTTTAATTTGTAGTTTCATCATTAGTGCGCTGCGCCTATGAACCTTCGATTTCAAAATTGGCGAACCTATTTTTTCGTTATTACTTAGGAATGAGGCAATAAATAATCTACCAAAAATGACGAAGTTATTTTTTCTTTTAGTAAGATGAACAAACATTGTTTGTGGACCGAAATACGGACGGGATGTTTTTCAACATAGGCTTTACTGCATTGAAAAAATTTAACACATCTAAAAGATAAAAAATCGCTAAATTTGAACCGCAAAGTGGACGGTAACAAATCCGTCAGGCCGGTAGGCTATTATTTTCCTTATCCTTTACATGAGAATACTGTAATTTTACTTTCACGAACAGTTAGCTATGCTTAAAAATTTGCTATTTATCCTTGCTTTTTGCACGACTTTTAACTTGTTTGCTCAGCAACCTAGTAATTATAGCCTCTACATGTTTAATAAATTTTCCTATAATCCAGCTTATGCAGGATTGGATAATTCTTTAAGCTTTACAGGATTATATCGTAATCAATGGTCTGGTTTTTCAGATAACCCAAATACCCAAAATTTTAACGTTCATATGCCTTTATATATCCTTAATGGAGGTATTGGCATAAATGTTGAGAATGACAAATTAGGTTTACAGCAGAACTTATTGGCTACTCTTTCCTATAATTTTCAAATCCCCGTTGGAAAAATTGGAATTTTATCCATTGGTGCAAGTGGAGGTATATTTCAAAAAACCTTAGATGGTTCTTTGATTTTGACTCCAGAGGGTCAATACGAAGGTATCACAATTAATCATAATGATGGTCTATTGTTACCAACGGATGAATCAAGTGAACTTACCCCTACCTATAATGCAGGAATATATTTTAAAACCGAGTCTTTTGAAGCTGGATTATCAACGACTAATATCCAAGAACCGGTTATTGAAGGAACTTTCTTTTCTACGACTTTAAGCCGTAACTATTTCTTCAATGCATCGTATCAATTTGACTTGCTAAAGAGCTTTACTGTTCACCCTTCTATTTTGATAAAATCGGACTTTGTTGAAACGCAAATGGAAGCCTCGATTTTATTCAAATATAATGACAATATATTTGTAGGTGGGTCGTTTAGAGGATATAATACCAATACCACTGATGCCTTAATTCTTATTTTAGGATTAAATCTAAGCGAAAAAATAACCTTGGCTTATGCTTATGATTACACACTTTCTGATGTGAATCTAGTAAGTAATGGTAGTCATGAAATTATGATTAATTATAACTTAGGAAGAGAGATTGGCAAAGGCAAATTACCTAAGATTATTTTCAATCCAAGATATATCGAATAACAATTGAGCATTTGCGAGGAATAATTTATAACTCGCTTGGAAATAATAAAAAAATGTGTTTCCAAAATGTATACTTTTTATCATATCTTGCCTACTGTTTTCAAAGAAATGTAAGACAGTTTGCAAAAGTTTGAAATAAGTTATATTTAGCAGTTTTTTTTAGAAATGGAGACACTATTATTTGAAATAAGGGCGTTTTAAGTTTGCTGGTGTTTATAAAGGCACATACGGATTAAATTCAAAACAATTACTGAAATTGTAAAAACAGTCATTTTTAGTGATTAATTTCCATTTTGTCGCCAATCATCAACTTTAATTTTTTTAATTTTTTGAAAAAACACTTAACCGAGTAACTTTACGGTCGTTTTAGCGGGGTTCTCCCAAACAAATTAGGTAATATTATGAGCGTCAACATGAGAAAAATGTCAAAGTTTTTGTTTTCCTTGGTTTTTTTATATGCCCTTACCACTGCTTGTGGTCGGAAAGAGGGTGGTGAATTGACTGGAGTGTTAGATCGTCCTTCTTTTAATGGTATCAATCCTTATGGGATGCAGTACATTCCTTCTGGTACCCTGCATATTGGTCCTGCTGACCAAGATTTAAGAAGTACTTACGTCCAAAGACCCAAGGCAATTTCTATCCAAGGTTTCTTTATGGACGAAACCGAAATTACCAATAACGAATATCGTCAGTTTGTTAATTGGGTAAGAGATGAAAAAGCACTTCGTCTTTTAGATTATATGAGAGAGGATGATAATGGTGACTTGACGGATGAAGTAGATTGGGACTATAGAGATGAAATTGACTGGGAAGATACAGAAAGTGAAGTTGCAGACCTTTTCTATGATGAAGAAAGTTTTATCTATTCGGGAGATGAACCTAATATGGGCGGTAAAACAGTTGATATTGAAAAGCTAGTTTATGAATATAAAACTTACGATTGGAAAGGTGCTTCTAAATCTAGAGACCTTTCAAATATTGATAAATTTTCCAAAGAACATTCTGTAAATGTTTATCCAGATATTTTCTGTTGGATTAGAGATTTCTCTTATTCTTATAATGAGCCGATGACTAGAAATTATTTCTGGCACCCTGCTTTTGATGATTATCCGGTAGTTGGAGTCAATTGGAAAATGGCACAAGCTTTTTGTAATTGGAGAACAGAACTTTGGAATTCATTTAAAGCTACTCAAAAAAATGAAGTAAATACAGAAGATTTCCGTTTACCAACAGAACATGAATGGGAATATGCTGCAAGAGGTGGTCACGATTTAGCTCCTTATCCTTGGGGTGGTTTTTATACTAGAAATGGTAAAGGTTGTTTATTGGCTAACTTTAAGCCAGGTAGAGGTAACTATCCTGAAGATGGTGGCTTATATACCGTAGCAGCTGATATGTACTTTCCTAATGACTACTCCTTATTCAACATGTCGGGAAATGTAGCAGAATGGACTTCTTCCGCTTATTATGAAAATGCTTATTCTTTCTTACATGATTTAAATCCAGACATTAGATATGACGCTACTGATGAGGATTACGAAGCAGACCAAAGAAAAGTAATCAGAGGTGGTTCGTGGAAAGATGTAGCTTTCTTCTTACGTTGTGGTGTTCGTCACTGGGAATACCAAGATACTACAAAATCATATGTTGGATTTAGATGTGCCTTGACTTTCCTCGGTCGTTCTATCAACGATGAATTTTAAATAACATGCAGCAAAATCAAAATGGTACGAATATTTATACAATAATGTTCGTACCATTTTAGTTAATATAGATGGCTATTCAGTTTATGAACTATTTTACTTAGAATCGAAAGAACTTTTCTCTTCAAAAATAGTTTGATTACCGATAGAATACTTTTTATACAACCAACTAATTTTTATAAAACCTACTGAAAAACAGTTACTTTTATATAGTTTTTCGTTATAAAAGTGAAAAAATTACTATTTAATAACCTACAATAACATTCAAAAAGTTATGAGTTTTGTAAAGTCGAAAGGATTCAAGTATTTAAAAAATTTAATGATTGGTGTTGGTGCCGCAGTGGTTTTATTAGGTGCCTTAGCAAAGTTATTATCTCACCCTTTAGCGGATATCATGCTTACAGTCGGACTAGTTACTGAAGCTGCGATTTTCTTAGTATTAGGTATCTTAGGACCTGAACCAGATTATTACTGGGAAAAATTGTATCCAGGATTAAATGAATATGGTGCACAAATTCAACCTTTAGCAGCTGGTGGTGGTGCAGCAACTCCAGGTTTAAATGGAGAAGTTGTTGAAAACCAATTAGGAGGCATGTTGAATGAATTGCAAGGAATGTCTAAAAGCTTAGGCTCTTTAAAAGCATTGCAAGAAGCAGATTTTTCTGGTACAGGCAATCAAATAAAGCAAATGAATAGCTTCTATTCTAAATTGAACGAAGCAATGGCCGACTTAGCAGATTCTGTTGATGAAACGAAGCACTATAAGGACCAATTAACTGCCTTAAACACTAATTTGAATTCTTTGAATGGTGTATATGGTGGTATGTTGTCAGCAATGGGTAACATTGGTAACAAATCATAAAAAGATTGTAAGATTGTCTAATTGAAAAGATTGCTAGAGTAACTACAATCACAATTTGTCCCGACAATCACGCAATCACCAATTTTTAAAAAATTAGTTGTGGCATAGATTTTACGAGAAAGTAATCAAGAAAATTAAAATCTTCCACGCTCTTTAAATTAAGAGTTCTCTGACAGATTCCGTGAAAAATTGAAATCAAATCGACCACAAAATTTTTAGAGAACGTAAAAATATATTAAGATGTCTATTCCAAAGGAACCCAGGCAGTTGATGATCAACCTTATGTATCTGGTTTTGACAGCTTTGTTGGCCCTTAATGTTTCGGCAGAGGTAATGAATGCTTTCAAAACAATTGATGAAAGTTTAGTTAAGTCTAACGTAACAACAAACAAGGCCATAGATGATCAACAAAATGCCTTATCGGAACTATTAAGTGATAAATCTAAAGAAAAATTTAAACCATTAGGTGTCGCAGTAACTGATATTAGAGCTGAAATTCAAGCTTTTAATGATGAAATTGCAGCTATGAAGGACCAACTTATTGATGCTGCTGGTGATAATAATGGTACATTGGATGATGCGGATTATTTATATCCAGAAAATCCAGCTAAGAAAATTCCTAGAGGTAAGAAAAACAAGGATGTTACGACTAGAATGTTGGTAAACGATGGCGGTGGTGATAAGTTAGAAGCTAGAATTGCTGAAGTCAGACAAAACATTGTTGATATTTACTCTAAGGTAATTAACGAAAATAAAGAAACCTTTGGTTTTATTAAAGGAGGAAAAGTTGATCAAGCGGCAGTAGATGCTAATATTGCCTCTTTTTCTAACAATATT
Organism: uncultured Saprospiraceae bacterium; assembly: GCA_964392805.1. GTDB lineage: Bacteria > Bacteroidota > Bacteroidia > Chitinophagales > Saprospiraceae > JAFMDF01. The sequence continues at coordinate 5,956 of CAYMSC010000185.1, read as the reverse complement.
TCTCTTGATATTGACCAAAATTGGGAAGAGCAATCTGATGGTAAGAAAACTAGTTGGGCGGATTTCCGTTTCCGACAAATGCCATTGATTTCTGTTTTACCTTTATTGACAAAATTCCAAACAGATGCTAAAAATGCGGAAGCATTAGGTGTTGGTAAATTAGCAGAATTAGTTGGTGGTAAGCAAATCGTATTTAACCAATTTTTTCCCGTTATTAATGCTAAAAAAGCATATGTAATTAAAGGAGGAAAATTTGAAGCGGAGGTATCTTTAGGAGCTTATAGTTCTGACATACCACCAGCAAATATCAATTTAACGGTAAACGGGCAAAGATTACCAGTTGGTAAGGATGGTAAAGCTATTTTTACAGATAATGCTAGCGGTTTAGGTACCAAAACACTAAACCTTTCTGCTACCGTTACTAACCCTTTAACTGGAGAAGTATCAACTTCTAAATCTACTTTCGATTATGAAGTAGGGGAGACGTCTGCTACTGTATCTGCCGATAAAATGAATGTATTTTATATCGGTGTTGACAACCCAATCTCTGTTTCTGTTGCAGGTGTTTCTAGTAACGCGGTGAAAGTTAATTGTTCAGGAGGCGGTTGTAATATGAATGGTGGAAAAGGAAAATATATTGTAAAAGTTACCAAGCCAGGAGATGTTAAGATTAATATCTCTGGTGGAGGACTATCTAAATCAGCAGATTTTAGAGTAAAGCGAATTCCTGACCCCGTTGCAAAATTAGGCAAGAAACAAGATGGGTCAATGGGTAATGGTGAGTTCAAAGCTCAAAGAGGAGTTATTCCTTGGTTAGAAGGATTTGATTTTGATGCTAAATGCAAAATTCAAGGATTTAACTTAGTACGAGTGGCTAAGCGTCAAGACCCTATTTCTAGTAATAATGCTGGTGGTGTTTTTAATGAAAAATCATTAAGATTAGTACGTTCAGCTAAGCCGGGGGATACTTACTACTTTGAAAATGTAAAAGCTAGATGTCCTGGTGATGCAGCAGGCAGAAAGATTAACTCAATGGTCTTTAAAATAAAATAAATAGAGGACAGAAGTCAGACTAACCTAAAGGGTTGTCAGCAGTTAGATTTAAGTCTGACCCCCTGACAACGAAGTGGTCTGACATCTGACTTCTTTTTAAATATGTCAGCCTTTTAGCAGAAAGTATTTTTAAGCATAATTTTTGTTTTAATTAAGGCGTTTTTGTAAGGTAAATTTTAACTCAACTATCTTTTAAAATCAATTATGAATATTAAGTGCTTAATTGGATGTTTTCTATGTTTCTTTGCGGTTCAATTCGCTACTGCTCAAGATTTGCGTACAGGGAATACGGAAGGAGAATCTGAATTGCGAACAGAGGCTGGTGAATTTGATGCACCTCTTGACGGTATTGTTGAAAAAAATATTATTACTGATAGAAGGGTTTTACCTTATGACGATATCAGAGAAGCAGACATTTTTTGGGAAAAAAGAATTTGGAGAGTAATTGATGTAAGAGAAAAACTTAATCTTCCTTTTGCTTATCCAATTGAACCTTTTTTCGAAATCTTGATGACTGCGGCAGAAGAAGGTGAAATTACAGTTTATGGCACAGAAGACGATAAGTTTTCTTATCCCTTAGCACCTGATGAAGTAGCTTCTATGGGCGCTACGGTTGATACGATTATCGCTTTTGACCCAGAAACCTACGAAGAGGAAATTACTATTGTAAGAAACGATTTAAACCCAGAAGATATTAAGCAATTTAGAGTTAAAGAAATTTGGTTCTTTGATGAAGAATCTTCTACGCTTCAGGTAAGAATCTTAGGTATTGCTCCTCTGAAAGATGAGTATGACGAGAATGGTAACTATAAATATACTACTCCTTTATTCTGGGCATATTATCCCGAATGTAGAGAAATTCTTGCTCGTCATAAAGTATTTAATCCTAATAATGATTCTAGTCCAATGACTTGGGAAGATATGATGGAAAGAAGACAATTTTCAAGCTATATTATGAAACGCTCTAACGTTTATGATAGAAAAGTAGAAGATTATTTAACGGGCGTTGATATGCTTTTAGAAGCAGAGAAAATCCGTATGGAAATCTTTAACTTCGAGCATGACCTTTGGTCGTATTAACCTAAAATTTCAAATTCAAAATATTAAATTTAAAATTAAGGTTTAAACAAAAAAGGCTTCAATCACAAATGATTGAAGCCTTTTTTAGTTTCTGTACTTATTTGGACCACTTTGAAATTTTACATTTTGAATTTTGCATTTAAAATTTCCTCAAGTGCTTATAGACCAAATCAACTGGCAATCCCATAATATTACTATAAGTCCCTTCTATTTTAGAAATTTTGCATAACCCTATCCATTCTTGAATAGCGTAGGCCCCTGCTTTATCATAAGGCTGAAATTCCTCTATGTAATAGTTTATTTCAGCTGTACTAATTGGTGCGAATTTAACTTTGGAAATACCTATAAAAGAAATCTTTTTCTTTTTAGTCAGCAGACAAACACCCGTGATTACCTGATGGGACTTTCCAGATAATTTTTTTAATATTCTTATAGCATCTGCTTTATTTTTAGGCTTTTCGTAGATGTTTTTCCCTTTTGCAACAATGGTATCTGCGGCTATTAAAATTTGCTTCTTTTTTAAAAAATTCTGACAAGCTATTGCCTTTTTTTCGGCTAAAAACAAAGGGACTTCTTTGGGCGTTAAATAAGCAGGATAATTTTCTTTTACTTCTTTGGTTTTTACTTTAAACCTAAAACCTGCTTCCGCTAATAATTGACTTCTCCGAGGAGATTTAGAGGCGAGAATAATTGGATAAGCAGCTAATTTCTTTTTAAATGAATCAGACATTTGAAGGGAACTTTTGGGAACGCCACCTAATCATACTAAAAATGGGATAAATTACCGAAAATGAATGGTCGTATATTATTGTGCAAAAAATCATACATCATAAATTTTAAATCATATATCTATCACGTATGAATTAGACAGATTTATGATGTATGAATTCTGATTTATGATTTGGACGCTCTTAAACTTATTTTCGATAATCTAAACCGTAAGAAATATACTAGAAATTGGGCGTTTTATTTAATTATTTTGAAAATTGAAAAATTACTTGTGAACCGTATTCGGACGGGTTAGCGGGGCTCACTGCCTACTGCCTCACTGCCTACTGCTCACTTCGGATACCACTTTTTCTTTAATTTCAGCACTTTCTCTATTACATCTCTTACACAACCTTCTCCGCCATTAAATGGAGACATGTATTGCGTTATTTCTTTTATTTCTGGTGCTGCATTTTTTGGACAGACTGGTAAACCTACAATTCGCATGACTGCATAATCAGGTAAATCATCTCCCATATACATAACTTGCTCATCATCTACATCGTAAGAATATTTGAAGGTATCATAAGCCTCTTTTTTATCACTCGTCTTTTCGTAGATTTCGGTAATACCTATTTCTCTGAATATTTCTACCAAACCATCTAAGTTACCCCCCGAAATAATAGCCACCTTGTATTTATTGTCAATGGCCTTCTTAAGCGCCACTAAGTCTTTATCGTTCAATTTTCGGACAATCTTTCCATTTTCAAACACAAAAATACTATGATCTGTCAATACGCCGTCTACATCAAAGACAAAAGTATTAATTCGACGAAATTGTTCTAAGTTATTCATATTTGGCGAGGCTTATGAGGTGGGTAAGGTTCATGAGGCTTATGAGGTTGTGTTCCTTATTTACCTCATAAACCCCATCTACCTCATCACCTTGAAATTATAAATTCTGAAATGCTTTATCTAAATCTTCGATTAAATCATCTGCGTCTTCTATACCTACACTTAACCGAATCAAGGAATCCGTTAGTCCTACTTTTAGTCGTTCTGGTTTAGGAATAGAAGCATGTGTCATACTTGCGGGATGACCAATGAGCGATTCTACACCACCAAGAGATTCTGCTAAGGTAAATAAATGAGTGTTGCTTAAAACTTTTTTTGCATCATTATAATCATCGTTGGCTAAATCAAAAGAAACCATGCCACCAAAATCTCTCATTTGCGCTTTAGCTATTTTGTGATTAGGGTGATCTTTGAATCCTGGATAGTATACTTTACCTACTTTTGGATGAACCTTCAAGAACTTTGCTATTTTCTTTGCATTGCTACAAGCACGTTCTACTCTTATATGCAAGGTCTTGATACCTCTCAAAATAAGGAAACAATCTTGTGGTCCAGGAACTGCTCCAACTGCATTTTGAATATAATGTAGTCGTTCCGCTAGTTTTTTACTTTTGGTAATGACTGCACCTAGAATAACATCGGAATGCCCCCCTAAATATTTGGTAGCAGAGTGCAAAACTAAATCAGCTCCTAAATCTAAAGGATTTTGCAAATAAGGCGAAGAGAAAGTATTATCAACACAAACCATCACATTATTTGACTTAGCTATTTTACAAATGGCTTTGATGTCGATAATATTCAACATTGGATTTGTTGGTGTTTCTACCCAAATAAGCTTTGTTTTACCTCTGTTAATGGCTTTTTTTACATTTTTAGGCTCGTTCATTCCAATGAAGAGCGGTTTGATACCATAAGGCTCAAAAATCGTCCGCATCAATCGATAAGAGCCCCCATACAAATCATTCGATGAAATTATTTCATCGCCAGGTTTTAATAATTTTAATACCGCATCCATTGCTGCTAGTCCACTGGCATAACAGATTGCATCTTTTCCATTCTCCAAAGCGGCTAAATTCTTTTCTAAAACTGTTCGTGTTGGATTATGCGTTCGAGCGTATTCATACCCTTTATGCTTTCCCGGTGCTTCTTGGGCATAAGTAGACGTTTGATAAATGGGAGTCATAATCGCTCCCGTAGATGGGTCTGGGTCAATACCTGCATGGATAACTTTAGTTCCAAATTTCATTCAATGCGGTTTGTGATTAGAGTATGTTTAAATTTTCATGATTGAGCGAAAGTGAGCAAATTTTGTTTTGTAGTAGGCAAAAAAATTTAACATCCTTTTGGCTGGTCAAAATTTTTAACAACCTACAAGATAAAATTTGCCGCTTGTAGCGAATTGATGGAATTTTAAACATGCTCTTAGTTTAAAAACTAAAAACCCCCAAACTGCGCGAATTGTTTGCTAAACAGTTTGGAGGTTCGTATTTATTTTTCAATAAATGAATACAATTTGTATGGATAGATTAAGCTTTTTTTCTAGCGATGACTGCCTTTACTGAACTAATGACATCTTTTACACCAATCCCATATTTGTCCATCAAATCCATTGGTTTTCCACTTTCTCCAAAAGAATCATTTACTGCTACATATTCTTGTGGTGTTGGAAGTTGTTGTGCCAATATTTGTGCGACACTATCTCCCAAACCTCCATGTCTTTGATGTTCTTCTGCAGTTACTACACAACCTGTTTTTCTAACAGATTTTAATATCGCTGCTTCATCTAATGGCTTAATTGTATGAATATTAATTAATTCACAAGAAATACCTTCTTTTGCCAATTCTTTGGCTGCTTCGATGGTGAACCATGTTAAATGTCCTGTTGAAATGATACTTACATCTGTTCCCTCATTCAACATTACCGCCTTACCAATTTCAAATTTTTGATTCTCTGGTGTGAATATAGGCCACCCCGGACGACCAAATCGTAAATAGACTGGACCATGATGGTCAGCTATTGCAATAGTTGCAGCTTTAGTTTGATTATAATCGCAAGGATTAATCACGGTCATGCCTGGCAACATTTTCATCAGACCAATATCTTCTAAGATTTGGTGAGTTGCTCCATCTTCTCCTAAAGTCAAACCTGCATGAGAGGCACAAATTTTTACATTTTTATGCGAATAGGCAATTGATTGACGGATTTGGTCATATACTCTACCCGTAGAGAAATTGGCAAAAGTACCCGTATAAGGAATTT
>CAYMSC010000184.1:0-11124 GCA_964392805.1 uncultured Saprospiraceae bacterium | reverse complement strand
TGAAATAAACGGTCTGACTTCTGACCTCTATGGTACTGGCTTCGCCAGGTTAGGGTATTAACAATAAGTAATAATAAGCAAAAAGTGTTTGCAAAAAACTTGTTCATCTCTAAAAAATTAATTATTAATAAAATAGGTTATTCTTAGAATCAGTTTTTAAACTGATGTTTTTTTAAGTTCTTATAGTGTCTGAATAAATTTTAGGTCAATTAAATTTTGGGTCTTTTGATTAAAGACGGTTAAAAAATAAAATCTAATAATTACCCAATTTTTGGGAGGAAAAAAGTGGTTATTAATTTGATGGAATTTACTTCGGGATATACTTGATTTATACTAATCAAAGTAAAGAAGTTTAATTTTTAAGGTACAAGATTCTTCTCTATGAAATTATAAATATTAAGAAGAAATTATTGGGAGGAAATTTTTGTAGGTTGCCAAGTAAATTCCAACAATCGTTCCAATTTAATAAATATTGAAAAAAAACTTTATATATTTTTTATGCCCATAAATAATTTTTTACATATCATATTTTTTCTACTTATCACCACTCAACTATTGGGACAATCCTTTCATCGCTTTGAATTTGAACACCAACAAATGGGTACTCAATTCAAAATTATTCTTTATTCCAAAAATCATATTACGGCACAAACAATTGTTAATCAATGTTTTAAAAAAGTAGACGACTTAAATCTAATTTTTAGTGATTATCAAGAAGTTAGTGAAATTAGTCAATTATCACAATCCGCTGGTAAGGATAAAAAGATAAAAGTAAGTGCTTCCCTATGGAGGGTCTTATGTACTTCTAAATGGTATTACAAAAAAAGTAAGGGTGCTTTTGACATTACTATTGGTCCATTGAGTAAATTATGGCGGTCAATGTTTAGAAGGTCAGAAATTTTTAACGGAGTAAAAATAAATAATGCTAAATTTAAAGTTGGGTTTAATAAAATTAATTTTTTCCCATTATCAAAAAAAGTGCAATTAGTTCAAAAAGGGATGCGATTAGACCTTGGAGGCATAGCAAAAGGATATACCGTGGATGAAATGGTTAAAATCCTGCAACAAGCAGGCATCCAACAATTTTTAGTCGATGGTGGCGGTGATTTATACGTTGGCAATCCGCCTCCTGATAAGGAAGGATGGGCTGTCCAAATTATAACAAGTGATAATCAAGGTAAAAAAGTAGCGCAACAACTAATTTTAAAAAATACCGCCATTGCTTCTTCTGGTGATACTTATCGTTTTTTAGCACATAATGGCAAAAGATATTCCCATATTATCGACCCTCGAACTGGTTACGGTGTTGTTGACCAAAAAATTATCAATGTACAAGCTACTTCCTGTATGAAAGCTGATGCCATTGCTTCTACCTTAAGTATTATAAATGAAAAAGAAGCAGCAATATTTCTAAAAAAAATGAAGCAGGTGAAGGTCTTTTAAAGAAATTTGGTACTTTGTGAGAAATAATAGGGTTTATGCTAAATAAATCGTGTGCTAGGAGCTTCCAGAACTCCAAGTTCTTACGATTACCCACAGAATAAAAACAAAAATAAAAGGTGTTATATCAGCTTAATGCGTAATTACCTTTAAACAGGAAGTGCCGCTAGGTACTCAACATGGGTAGAAAATAAGGTTACAGACCAAATTTAATCGTGCCGTAGGTACGTAACATGGGTTTGAAACGGATGTTACGTACCTACGGCACGCCCAAACAGCTTTATATTCCTTTTAGTTACCCATGTTGAGTACCTAGCGGCACTATTTGTGTCGTATAAAATGGGATTACCTTTCATTAAATCTATTCTGTGGGTAATGGATAGAACTCCTAGTTCTGGAAGCTCTAAATGAATTAGAATAAACACTATTATTCTATTTTTCTTTCAAAAAATCAATACTATTTTTCAAAGCTATTTCTGGTTGCGCCACCATATCTTGCTCCACAATAAAGTGTTTGACACCCGTTTCTAAACCTGTTTTTACAATTTCTGACACGCCCAAATCTCCATCGCCTGTGGTTGCCATATAGGGAAAAAGTTCAATCCATTGACTGGCATCTCCTCCATCACCAGCAAATGTTTTAATAGGTTTCATATCTTTCAAATGGAGTAAATGATAGCGGTTGGGATATTTTTTCAGCCTTTAAACAGCCTATCCCCATTCACCCAACAAGCATGAAAACCCAAAGGCACACGCTGCGGCATTTTTATCCGAGCTAAAGGTGCTTTCTCGATATTTTGGGCATCCAGAATAATGGCCTCTGAAGTGCCATCTCTTTCATCGGTGACAAAAGAAATCACATAACCTTCATCTTCGCCTGTGCCATTTTCGGAAGGAATAAAAGGTGATTCACTTCCAAATTTACCTTCACCGTACCAATGTGTTTGACTGCTATCTTTTTCAGTATCATACTTTACAACACCATCGAAGCGCATAATCGTAGAATTGTCAAAATGTTGGATATAAGAATAGCGAGATTTTCGACCTGTAAACCGACTATTAATTAAGGGAAATTCCGTAAACGCATCATCAATCCAATGTTCTTTGGTTTCGCCAGTTTTTAAATTGAATCGATACCGCTTGACATTTGCCTCTAATCTTAGATAAGCATTGAGTTTTTCCATAGCAGTGGAATAATCCTTTTGTGGCGTTGGATTAATGGTCACACAAGTATCCATAATGATTTCATCGCCTTCTTCCCAAGCATTAACTACATGATAAATAAAACAAGGGTCTGCTTCAAACCACCGAACATCTTCGTTATTCCCATATCTTGGTAAAATAGCAAATCGACTGGGCATTTCTCGATTAAATTTAATACTACTTTTTCCTGCTTTTAAAGCGGCTTGACTGTGATATAAAGGCAAATCCATAAGAATGGAATAATTTTCCGTAATGCCCATATCGTGAGGTAGGCGAGGGGCAGGCAGTTCTATTTCCGCAAAATGTTTGACGGTGCCGTCACTTCCGACTACTCCATAGGTCATAAATGGTGGCTGGGGGCCATAATCAAAGAAAATCATTTCATTTTTTATTTCATCCACTTTGACATGTGCCATCGCTTTTGATTTCATCGTTCCGTTAAAATCTTCTACGCCTTCTGTTTCTAAGGTAAATGGGTCAATTTTGTATAAATCCCCACACATATACCAACCTGCTAATAATTTATCATTAAAATAGCTCACCGCTGTATTGGCAGAATCTTTAAGCGGCAATCGACCTTCCATTTTATTCGCTCGCATATTGCCCATTACCCCATGCCAAACGGTCTTTCCTGCTTTGGCTTCTTCATTAAAATGTTTGGTATTAATCCAGCGATTTCTATAGGTTGCTTTACCGTCTTTAATTTGTAAAGCATGTAGCATTCCATCACCATCAAACCAATGATAATGTCCAATAGGCGTGTACTTAGGATTCGGTCCGTTACGGACATAGACTCCATTTATATCTTTTGGAATTTCCCCAATTACTTCTAAATCTTTGGCTACTATTTCCTTGAAAGTGGGGGCGTAAGCTCCTAAAAGATAGGGATTGCCCGCTTCAAGGGCGTAATTCATTACGTCATTTTTCATCATGAATTTTAATTTTTATTTCATTTTTTATTGAAAAATTCCATTTAATAATAATCTTATAGGAATCATTAATATTCCTAAAACAATGTCCATTAAAAGCCCAAGAATTGGTAGAATCAAAAAAATCCACCATTTATATTGAAATTTGGTCGAAACATTATCTGTTAAAATGTTAAAAGCTGCAATTATTCTTTTTTTATAATAGACTAAAATTAATAAAGCAGATAAAATCATACCTAAAATTCTTACTACTAAATCATGACCTCTAATGTCCGTAGTAAATGAAATATCAATAATAAAAATTTGTCCTAGTATGGTTAAGATTAATAATGTTCCTAATATTGCTGTTCTATTGAAGATTATTAATAGTGCTCCTATGATTTCCATTATTCCAGTTGAAATATTAAAGAATTCACTTCTACCATAAAGATGCCATGCAACATAAAAATTATCAACTTCTCTAAGTGGTAAATCTAAAATGGACGCATTATGAACCCCAAATTGAGTCATAGTCAATTTCCCCCAACCATATTTAATCATATAACAGGCTAAATACCATCTAAGAATTAGCACTCCAAAGTCAAATATTTTTTCTTTTGTCATGTTTTGGTTTTTTGATAAAATATTTCAATTAAGGGAAAATAATAGGTCTAAATTTTGTCAAATCATTTGAACTCTCTCAGAAATAGCCCACATCAAATTCATATTATTTATCCAATCATATTCTGTAGAAGTTGGGATATCTGAAGTGGTTAATTTCACAATCACCAATTCTAAAGCTGGGTCAATATAAATCCACTGACCAAATAAGCCTTTGGCAAAAAAGGCCGTTTTATCCGTATGCCACCATTGGTCGGTATAATGGAAATTTTTAAACTGTTTTCCTCTTTTTGATTCGGCAAATTTTTCAATACTACCTCCTTTTTTAATCTTTTCGACCATCGCTTTAGGGACTATTTGTTGTCCATTATAAAAACCGTCATTCAACATCATTTGCCCAAACCGTCCTGCGTCTCTTAAATTCGTATTGATAGCCGCACTTACTAATTCATAACCATTGGGGTCTTGTGCTACATAGGCATCTTGTTCCGCTCCTAATTTAGACCAAATCTTTTCGCTCATGACTTCGGAAGGCTGCTTTCCTGTTACTTTAGTGATTATCATGCCTAATACTTCCGTATTTAAACTGACATAATGGAATAATTCATCGTGGTCTCTTCCTTTTTTAACAGACTTAAAATAATCTAAGACATTATCAAATTCAGCAGGTAAATTAGGAATTTCTACAAAGTGAGAGACTCTAGCAAATTTATAGGCATCTGATTTTGGGTCGTCATAAATTTCATCAAATTGGATGCCCACTAACATATTCATCACCATTTGGACGGTTGTTCCATCCCATGCGCTGCCTTTTAATTCAGGTAAATAATGTAAGGTTGGTTTTTCTAAATCAATTTTTCCTTCGGCGGCTAAAATGTCAATGGTCGTTCCCGTTAGGGATTTAGACATGGAGAACCAATTGTGGGAAGTGGATTCCGTCATATTTCGATAATACTTTTCAGAAATTATTTTTCCTTTGTGTAAAACCAAAAAACCATCGGTTCGATTGGAATCTAAATGTGCATTATAATCATAAATTTTGCCATCAAATTGCTCTATTTTTAAATCAGATAAATTGGTTAAATTCTTTTCTAAGGTTACCGTTTTTGCTCCTTTGGTAATAATTCCTACATCGAATAATTTATCTACATTTTTTATGGCCCAATGTTTATAGGGTGGTTGTAGCCAATTGGATTTGGTGGTTGCGGCAGCTATTTCGGCTTCGGCAGCGGATTTTTTTACTGTTTTTGGGTTAGTAGTAGGCGTTTCTTGTGCTTGTTGTTGACAGGCGAAAAGGGTGATAATAGCTAAAAGGTAGATGGATGTTTTTAATTGCATAAATTAATTTTAGAATAAGAGGTTATTTATGAAATTTTAGTCTGTTTCTAAAAGATTAAAGGGTATTTCATTCCTAACTTTTTTCTCTTCTCCATAATTTAAATCGGAAAAAGATTTACAAAAAATATCTTGAGAATTTTCCTCCCATAAATCTAAATAAGTTTTTCTTATATGATTATAGACATCTAGATAGGTATCATATTTTGGAGGCTTTTCACTACTTAGCGTAATAAGAATTTCTTCCTTATTTTCTTGGTTAAATTATTGGGTGAAATAGGGTTTCCTTGAAAAAAAACGACTCCATTATTTTTTACCAATATCTTGATGATATTCCTTTTTTTGAAATCCTCTTTTTTTATTTCAACAGGAATTTTTGCCTTAATTTCTTCTTTATCAACCTCTATAGAGCTAAAGCAACTAAATAAAATGGAAATAATTAGAACTGAAAAAGAAATCCAACCTAATTTTCTTTTTTTAAATCCTTGAACCATCTTTATTTTTTAAAGCGTGAATTAACATTCCTACTTATACTCCAACCACAAAACTAGCCATAGTCGTCAAACTCCCCCCAACATTCAAAGTCGCCACATTTTTAGCCCCTTCCACCTGATAATCACCAGCCGTTCCAGTAACTTGTTTAAAAGAATCCAATAACATTCGAACGCCCGTTGCGCCGACAGGATGCCCATTGGCAATCAAACCACCACTTGGATTTACGGGAATTTTGCCCCCCATTTTAATACGACCTGCTTCAATAGCTTTCCAAGCTTCTCCAGGAGCAGTAATACCAAAATGCTCTAAAGCCACATATTCTGTAATGGTAAAACAATCATGTGTTTCTATCGCATCTAAATCAGCCACACCAGAAATATTTGCTCGTCGATAAGCATCTTCAACTGTCCCTCTTAAATGTGGGAAAGGGTAGGGCGACTGTTTTCCAGCATCCAACTTTTCTTTTAAAAGCATCGGTGCGGTTCGATGTCCCCATCCTTTAATGTGAGGAATGTTTTCGAATCGAATATTTCGTTTTTTAGCGTATGCTTTGGCATATTTTTCAGAAGCTAGAAAGATCGTAGCCCCTCCATCCGTGATTCTACCGCAATCAGACTTTCTTAAATTGCCTTCTATTTTAGGATTGATTTCCTCATGCTCTGTAAAAAATCGGTCGTCTAAACCCCAAGTTCTAGTTTGAGATTTAGGATTTCTTTTAGCATTTTCATAATTGGTTTTGGCTATTTCCGCTAAATGAGCTTGTTTTAAACCAAAACGTTCTTCGTATAGCTCTCCAATCTCATTAAATAAATAAGGCCAAGGAAATTGAGCATCTTGCGCTTCCTTTCCAATCCAAGCAGCCGCACCTAAATGTTCAGCGGCTTCTTTTCCACTAACATTCCGCATCATTTCGATGCCTGATACACAGACCAAATCATATCGTCCTGCTTCAATTTCCGCCATGGCATTAAAGGCAGCCATACTACCAGAGGCACAAGCCGCTTCATGTCTTGCCGTTGGAATGCCTGCTAAATCAGGATGGATGCTTACGAACATACCACCTAACTGCCCTTGTCCACAAAATAGCTCTCCCACAAAATTGCCGATATGAGCACTTTCTATTTCTTTTGGTGCAATGTCTGTCTTTTCCAATGCGCCGATAACACTATCTTGCAATAAATCATAAAGGTCTTTGCCTTCTCGCTTATAATTAAGCGCAAAATCTGTTTGATAACCACCTAGAATGAATACTTTTTTGGACATATTTCTTTTATTATTGACCTATAAAAATGAAAAATTGGATCAGTATGTTATAGCCAATTTAAATATTTTGAAAATACATAATTGTTTACAAATTTAGTTAAATATTTGATGGGATTCCAAATTTAAATTTTAATAAAAAAAGCAGCCTCTATTCTTTAAGAGACTGCTATCAAAACATAACTAAAAATTGTTGTAGATTTTATTTTTATTAAGCATTTTCAGTATGACGACTAGCTTTAGAAACATCGGTCATAGGCATCCGACGCTTCCATGAATCGGGTGTCACTTTCATTTGAGGTCTTAGTTTAGAAATGGCTTTCAACACATCACTTCTACTCAATTGTCCTACTAATTTATTATTTTCTAAAACAGGAAATCTTTTATATTTAGAATGCGCAAAATTAAATGCTGCTTCTAACAAAGTGGTTTTAATATCAATCGTGGTTACATTAATTGCCATATAGTCCTTTACCTGTCCCATACCACCCGGTTGATTATTATAAGTCCCTTCCAGCATTACCCGCATGCAATCCACTTCAGATAACATCCCAACTAAAGTTCCTTTGTTATCTACCACAGGGGTACCAGAAATCTTATTTTTTACAATTATATTGATGGCATGCCAAATATCATCTGTTGGTTTAAAGGTGATTAATTGGGTCGCCATGTATTTTGAAATGGGTGCATTACGATTCATAAAAAAGGATTTAGAAATTGAGGAAATTAAATTAATCATAATGAAATTAGGAAAAATAATTTAAAATCAAAATTTATTCACGTAATTATTTATTTTTATGCACCTTTTATTTTAAAATGTCCTTAAAAAATAAAATAAAATTCTTTTTAAAATCAATCTGGTAGTTGGCATTTGAATCCAAACACCTAATGTCAATAATTTTATAATTCTTCTGTTTCTTCTAAAACATAAGTCAAAGAATCAATATCTTTTTCGTGCATGCGCAGAATCCCTTTGAAAGTTATTCTGTCATCGGTAGTGTATCTTTTATAAACTCCCTGTTTCATTTCTATTTGAAGGACCGTTTCTGGGCCAGCACCACCACAAAAAAAACAAGTGGCATTAGGGTTTCTAGATAAAACAAAGGTAATACCCATTGGATCCATTGGGATGATATACCCTGTAATACTTATTTCTTTACCTTCTAAAGCCTTTACCGACTCGCCGAAAGTGGCATGGTTATACATTAATTCGACTGTATCCATTAATTTTTCTTCAAAAACAACATCCGCTAAATTTATCCAGTCTATACGAGTTTGAGCATTGATGTTGTAATTCATAAACATCAAAAAGCTAAATAATAGTAGATGAAAAATATTTCTTTTTATCATTGTGATTTTTTTACTCAAAATTAAACCATATCTTATTAAGATGATTGATTCAATGGAACTTTAAGGTTTTATTAAGGAGATTAATATTCCTTGTAAAATTTGAGAAGACCTTCTGGGAATTTTAGGACAAATGAAATGTTAGGTATGGGACACAAGAAAAATAACTTTGCATTTTCTCCCACTACTATGCCATTTTGATTTGTAATCTTACCTTTGCCAAATGAACGAAATTGACCTAGGTATTTTTGACCATATCTTATTGATTATATTGGGGGTAATCCTACCACTTCTTGCTGTTTTTCAATCTCAACCAGAAATGAAAGGCATTACCTTTGATACCCAAATGAAAAAGCAAATTTATTATGGCAATGGCATTTTTCAATGGATTGCTAGTGGGTTGATTCTTTTATTGTGGTGGGGATGCAGTCGTCCTTTTGCAATTATTGGATTTCAAATGGGTAATTGGACGCCGTTTGCATGGGGTCTAATCGGTATTTTTGTTAGCTTGTATTTAATGGATGTTTGGTGGGAAATACGCAATCCAGAAAAAATTGCAGAAACTAAAGCTACTTGGCTAAAAGAAATTCCTATATTACCAGCGACTTTTGAAGAATTTCGTCATTTTTTATTTGTCGCATTCACTGCGGGCGTTTGTGAAGAAATTATTTTTAGAGGTTTTTTCATTAACTATTTTTTAGCTATTAATCAAAATAACGAATTAGGCAATTGGTTATCCGTTATTATTCCTGCTTGTATGTTTGCTTTTGGTCATCTATATCAGGGAAACAAAGCAGTATTAAAAATACTGGTTATGGCTATTATTTTTGGTTGGCTATTTTTGTTGACAAAATCTTTATTATTATTAATCCTTATCCATTTTTTAGTCGATGTTATAGGCGGTTTTATAGCCTACAATATATTAAAAGGAGAAACTACAGTTTCCATAAAAAATTCAGAAAATGAAATTAATTAACATGAGACCATCTTTTTTTAATTTATTCCTTTGTTGCCTCTTTTTTAGCAGTTGTGCCGTAAAAGCACAACCCTCTAAATCTAATTTGGATAACGAGAAAGCAGAAATTATTAATAGCTTAACACAAAAAAAACAAACCTATACGGATATCGCTCAAAATATTTGGAATTGGGCAGAATTGGGATACCAAGAAGAAAAGAGTGCTGGTTTATTACAAGAAACCTTGAAGTCGGCTGGTTTTAAAATAGAAGCAGGAGTTGCGGAGATTCCAACTGCCTTTGTCGCAAGCTACGGAAGTGGAAAACCAGTAATCGGTATTTTAGGGGAATACGATGCACTACCAGGTATTTCCCAAGCTGCTGTTCCAGAACAAAAAAGTATTGAAGATAAAAGTGCAGGTCATGCCTGTGGACATCATTTATTTGGGACCGCTTCGGCTGCTGCTGCTATTGCAATTAAAGAATGGCTAGCGAAAAATGGTCAATCTGGAACTATCCGATTCTACGGAACACCAGCGGAAGAAGGAGGGGCAGGAAAAGTATACATGGTAAGGGCAGGTTTATTTGACGATGTAGATGCGGTTTTGCATTGGCATCCGAGCAGTAGTAATGCGGCTAATGCGAGTTCTTCCTTAGCTAATAAATCTGCAAAATTTCGATTTTATGGTAAAGCGGCTCATGCTGCTGGTGCACCAGAGAGAGGCCGTTCTGCTTTGGACGGCGTAGAAGCACTAAATTATATGGTTAACTTAATGAGAGAACATGTCCCTGCGGATTCAAGAATTCATTATGTGATTACCAAAGGTGGAGAAGCACCGAATGTTGTACCCGCTTTCGCAGAAGTTTTTTATTACACTCGACATCCTGAAATGCAACAAGTCAGAGATATTTTTGAACGAGTAGTACAGGCAGCGGAAGGAGCTGCTAAAGGAACCGGAACTAGAATGGAATATGAGGTGATACATGGGATTTATAATGTGTTGCCTAATGAAACATTGTCCCGATTGATGCACCAAAATTTAGAAATAGTTGGTGGCGTAAATTATACCGAGGAAGAAATGACGTTTGCTAAAGAAATTATGGCTTCCTATGAAACAAAGGCTACTTTGGAAAGTGCCAATGAGGTTCAACCTTTTCAAATATTTAGAAAGGGGAGAGGAGGGTCTACCGATGTAGGAGATGTGAGTTGGGCTGTCCCGACTGCTGGCATGAGATCTGCTACTTGGGTGCCGGGAACTGGCGCACACAGTTGGCAGGCAGTCGCTGCAGGAGGTATGAGCATAGGAAAGAAAGGAATGATGGTGGCTGCAAAAACGATTGCTTTGACTGCAGTCGATATTTTTAGAAATCCTAGTGTAACGGATAAAGCAAAAAAAGAGTTAAATAGTAGCCGAGGAACAGATTTTGTTTACAAATCTTTATTGGGAGATAGGCAGCCGCCTTTGGATTATCGGAAGTAGGGTAAGCGTATGTTTAAAATTCTATCAATTTGCTCACTTTCGCTCAATCATGAAAATTTAAACATGCTTTAAGGCTGATT
>CAYMSC010000183.1:0-11227 GCA_964392805.1 uncultured Saprospiraceae bacterium | reverse complement strand
AATAGAGAATAGAGTCTTTAGTTTAAAAGGCTGATTAAAGTCTCTACTCTCTCAATTCCGCTTGCGGAATGGTCTCTATTCTCTACTCTAAATAAAAAGAAGGGTAACCCGAACTAAATCGAGCTACCCTTTTTTGCACATGAGATTTAAAATGTTTGGTTAAGCGAAAGCCTAAGCTTTCTTTTTAAGTGGAGAAATTTTGGATAAAACAATTTTGGTTATTTGTAGGATGACTAAAAGCCATCTTATTTTTTCGAGATTGTTAATTCCGTTGAGACCTTCTTGAAAACCTCTTTTGTTTTAATCCTTTAAACCTTGATTTAATCTCTTTAACTTTTAAAATATATACTTAAATCGCCTCGGATTGAGCTTGATTTCTTAAAATATTTAATAAATAGATGATGGTCATGAATATCATTATTTCTAACATTTTTTTTAGTTTTAGATTGATTAATTTTAATTGCTTCTTGTCCTAAATATAGTGGACAAATTCCATTTTAGCTTAGAACCGCATTTCAACAGCGTAGCGGTTAGCCCGTCTTAGGTAGCTGTTTAATTGGTTGCTGCTAACAGAAGGAAGAATCACGTAATTTCCTTTTTTATTGGTTGGTACATATCCTCTTGAATAAGAAGGATTTAATTTTTGTACAATTCCAATTGGTGTGTCTGTGATAGAAGAAATTTCTGCAAAAGTCAATTTATCAAATACTTTTACGGTATTTGTAAATCTCAAGGTGTAGGGCGTATTTTCTGCTTGTACCCCGTAGTTTGCATAATTATCAATAGAATAACCTGCTGCTATAATAGCAGGAATGTATTTTTGCGTTTGCTTTGGAAGCAAGTGCTTAATCTTGTCGTAATCGTAGCTGTTTGCTTGACGAATTGCTTTTTGCACTCTGCCTTCGCCGCAGTTATAAGCCGCAATAGCTAAAGTCCAATCTTTATTTAAAAAATTGTATAAGTAAGATAAGTATTGAAGTGCTGCTTCTGTAGCTTTTCTTGGGTCTTTGCGGTCATCTTGCTGTGCATTGACGACTAAGCCATATCTTCTTGCCGTTTCTGGCATCATTTGCCACAATCCTTTTGCGCCACAATGAGAAGTCGCATGAGGATTAGCATGAGATTCAACGATGATTACATGCTTCAAATCATCAGGCAAGTTGTACATTTTTAAGTACTGCTCAATGATAGGAAAATACATCATTGTTCTTCCTATCGTCTTAGAAAAACCTTTTCTGCCGTAGTATAAATTGTCTTTTACGAAGTATTGGACGGAAGCGTCGTAGTGGTTGGCTAATACGTGATTGCTATTCATCACGCTAGACTTAATTTCTGATTCTGAATAAGATGCGTAGAAAGCTTTTTCAGCTGCATAATCATATTCGAATGCATCAGATACATTTGCTGTCAGTGTTGTGAGTGACAACAGAACCCCTATACTCAATAGGAGCAATACTTTAACCTTGTTCATGTCAATAATTTTGGATACGTTAGTTCACGGAAAAAATGTTCAAAACATCACTTAATTAATTGATTCTAGTCGATTATCTAAATATTTAAGAATCGATTGTGGGATTGATTCTGCTGTGGGTCAGCGAAAATATTTTGATAACGTCTTTAAAACCAACGCTTTAAGTTGGGATAATTTTTTAAAAAATACTTTGTCATTGTTAATGAAACAAACAATTGAGTAGTAAGCCTACTTTCAAAAAACCTTGGGATATTAGTGGTCTTTCTTTTTCGACTTCGTTCTTAAATTGCTTATTATTCAATAAGGCTTAGATAGATAAACACCAATAATTGATTTTTAAGGTCAACTATTTAACTGGTCAATTTTTCTAAACTTTACTCAATACCTAAGTATTTTTTCCTTTTTTTAATTTGGGAAATTGTAAAATTTTTAGTCCGTTTGGATTTTACTTTAAAATTTTTTTCTTGCGACTGGAATTCATTAAATATGGGACTACAAAGGTAGGACCTTTCAATATATAAGTCAAATCCCTTAGCTCATAAATATTTTTTTAAAATATAAATGAATAGACATTTGTCTAATTTGGGTAAATCAACTTATTCTTTACTTAAATCTTTCCGGTTTTTGGTTTATTCAAAATTTATTATTTGTAATCCGCAGATTATCAATATAAATCAACTGCAATCTTAAGTTATTTTCTACCGTTTTGCCAAAAAAATAGGGACAAAAAAAATGTTAAAGTTTTGAAATATGTCAAATTTTATACATTTAAAGTATAAAAAAAATAATTTTAAAAAAAAATATTTGTTCTAAAAATGAAATAATTTTTTTGATATATTAAGTATTTTAAGCCATTATTTTGACAATTTTGACTCACTTATTCTTCTCTTATT
Organism: uncultured Saprospiraceae bacterium; assembly: GCA_964392805.1. Taxonomy (GTDB): domain Bacteria; phylum Bacteroidota; class Bacteroidia; order Chitinophagales; family Saprospiraceae; genus JAFMDF01. Next base: position 8,863 of record CAYMSC010000183.1, on the reverse strand, counting down.
GGCAAAAAAATAATGGCATGAGTTGATACGCACACCATTATTTTTTGCAAGATAATAATTATTTATTTCCACTAAGTCTATAACCAATCGCAATTCTAACCAAAACGTCTACATCAAAAGTTGGAATATCGTCTTGTGTAATGCCAGGAGAATCACTATCAAATTTGATATTGTTGACTAAGGCTCTTCCGCCTCCGAGGTCTAATTCGAATATAAATCCACTTTCGCTTACTCGCTTCCACCCGACTTGCAGACCTAAAGCCAATTTAGTTCTAGTGAAGTCATCATTATTATTTACCCCCTCTCCGTCAAATGAGCTATTGATATTTCTAAACCGAGTATAGACTCCTACGCCAAACTTGTCTCCTCCTAAATCGGGATTAAAATAATGCTTTCCTACTGCAAACACGCCAAAACCAGAACGCTTAAAAGAGTCGCCACCGACGGTCACGCTACCCGAGTTTATCCCAAGTCCACCTTCGACACTGAATTTGTCAGATAGGATAAAATCAGCAGAAACATCTGGACTACCGAATAAAGCACCGATTGGATTGATTTTTAAGTCAATCTGTGCGTAAGAGGTTACAAAAAAACATGCAAATAGGAATGATAATAATTTCGTCTTCATGATAAATTTAAAATTTAATAGGTTAAAAAAATATATAGAATAAGTAGTCAGGCAAAATGGTCTAACATTTTATTTATGCAGATATGCCTGTTTTATTAGAGAAAACTGGCTGCACCATAATATTTAAGTAAGCACTTTTTATTATGAATTTATTCACAATCAGTTGTGTATTGATAGATATGCCCTACAAAGTCCGCCCAATTTCTATTGGCATCAATTTTTTCTACTAAAGAGGGGCAATCCTCAAAAATCAGTTTAAATTCTTCTTTGTAGGTTTTCTTTTTTATTCTATAAGCTACATCGCTTCCTTTTTTGATGTAATAAGATTTCTCATGTCCTCCTGCTACTTTGATTCCTCCAATTCCTGCATTTAAGGTTTCTTTAGCAAGTGGGTCGTTATAAATTTTTACTTTATCGCTAAAAGATGGATTTAATAATTGTACTAGTAAGGTGCGAGTCTTCTTTTTTATTTTTACCTTAGATTTTTCAAAATACACATAGCCTTTTTCGAAAACGTCTTGCTTTAAACTTGTTTTTCCCCAGCGGGTAGCATCATCTCTAACATCTAACGCTTTACCCAACTTAGCCCAGCCACTAATAGGGACATACATATGCTTGATTTTCTCAGGTTTAATTTTTTGTTTCTTACCACTTAAATCCTTTATCTTAATTTCTTCAATCAAGCCTTTTTTGTATTTGAATTTTTTTAGATTGGCTTGTATTTGAGTACCATCATCCATTGTGATGTAAGTTGTTTTCTTTTCAGAGAAGCTACTAAAAGTCTCCATCAACTCTTGTGCTTGTGCACTAATGGTGAATACTACTAAACAGGAAATGGTAAATGCTGAATGAAGGATTAATTTTTTGAAATTCATTTTAACTTTTTTGAAATAGTTATAAAATAATATTGATTCATTTGATTTTGGGCAAAAGATTGGCTAGTGACTGTAAAAGCATTTACAGTCATTTGCCCATCTGATTTACCTAAGTAAAAAGGAATATTTGTTTGGATTCAGGAGCTTTTGCTCTTAGATTTTGAAGAGATTTACTCCTTTAAACGATTGTATAAATGTTTCCTTCGGTAAATTTTTAGACTATTTTGTTCTCATTGATATTAAGAGCATGTTTAAAATTCCATCAATTTGCTCACTTTCGCTCAATCATGAAAATTTAAACATGCTCTAATATTATTGTAGTAATAGTTCTATATTATTTACAAGCTGAATACTCCCGAACAATGGCAATTAAATCATCAAAATTTCTTTTCAAAAGACCATTTTTTACCTTAGTTGATAATTCAGGACAATCTGAAATATATTTTGAGAAGGATTTTTTGAAATTCAGAAATTTTAAACTGCTGATATCAACAATTTTAGCATCCTCCTTTTTCTCTACTAAGAAGTTTCCTGCCAAATCAAGGGTATTTGCATCCTCTAGTGTCATTGGTAGACCGGTATATAAAATCATTTTATCTGTTACTTCTCTTTCTTCAATAACTTGGAGCGCACTTTTTGCTACACTCGCAAGCCCTCCTCTAGTAATTACTTCAAAATGTCGGTTATCATAGTCAAATGACTCAATTTTATATAAATCGAATTTTTTGCGAATGAGTCCCTGTTCGACACTTTCTGTAAAAAATCTATAATTACCTCTATTGTAAAAAACTACATCTGTATGCTCCGTATAATCAATGACAAAAATGCCTTTTTGCACAAGGCCGTTTCGTAATTTGATTTCCATATCAAAGGCTTTAGCTTTTTCGTGGAGTCCTAAGATTTGATTTCTTTCTTCTTCTTCAGTTGATTCTTCAAAATGTTCAGCTGTGCCAGCTATCTTTTTGTCAGGCATAATTTCACTTTGACTTGATATTTCTTCTGCGTCTGTTTGCATTTTTTGATGCCTAGTAGTCAAACCTGTTTTCTGTAATCCTTCTTTTATACTGGCAATAAATTTCATTCTCTTTTTGCCAGCTTTTTTGTCTAAATCTTCAGTAATTAATTGATTTGCAGCCCAGGTTGCTTTTTCAAAATCTTCTATTGCTAAACCGGCTTCCATTATATTGCATATATAGGCTTTTTTTAGCCTTGCTTGACTTTTATCCCCCGTAGATAAATCGGTTGCACGCTGTTCCCATTGCTTTATTAGGTCATTGATCGTTTGTTTTGTCGTATTTTCAATGGGTGCATCGGCGGTAATTGTGCTAATTGTACTAATGATATTTTGTACCTCTGCTTCGAATGGTTGGTATTCTTTTAGTTTTTTGGTATTAGGATGGTAGAATTTTAATTTTTGAGTGATTGGCATAAAACCTAACCTTGCATTAAATTTTCTATATCGCTCATCAACTTCTTCATTAACATATTTTTTTGCAGCTGCCTTCTTCCATTGTTTCTGGTATTGAATCTTATTCTTATGGGCTTCGGTAGAATTTTTGAATTTAGGCGAATTGAAAGTATTTTTACTTCCTATGCTTGATGTGGCATTGCTAAATAATGATTTATCATTATGTATAACCTTTAGCTCAATAGGCATGGTATAAGAAAATTCATAATGATATTGTTTATTCTCAGGGCCGTCTCCACCCTTAAGTTTTTTTAATGATTCTACTAATTCTTCTTTTACGATTTCGAATTTCCCTAGCGTCAACTCAATGGTAACATCACCATTTTCCTCTAACTTTTGATAACCTTCTAATTTTAAGTATTTATGGTTTAATTCCGTCTTTTTCATATCAATATTCCATAAATCCTGGGAGTTAGCATTGACTTTTCCAACATAAGTTTTAATGTCACTATCCATAGGTTCGTATGGTAATTGGATAGCCTTGTAAGCAGCTGTTTTTGATTTTAATTTTACTTTTTGTGCCGTAAGGTTAATGCCAAAAAAAAGTAATAGGCATAAGATGTTAAATTTCATGTTTGTATTATTTATTGGTGATAAATTTAAGTTTTTTTGTTATTGATTTCATTTGAAATTAACTTGACCTTTAGGATAGAGTAAGCTCTTGATTATAAGGCAAGTTACAATCAAAGAGCCTATTCTATCTACTAAAATTTGAAATTTCTAAAGAGACGCCCATTTGGATTTTGAAAAGTTTAATACTTATACATCGTTGTATATAAGCTTTCTTTTCTAGAGGTTATTGATGGTTTTTGATAAATCATTTGTTTTTGAATTTATGAGTGTTGCTCTTATATTTCAAATTGAGAAAAAGGTTACCAATAAAAATTAATTTTTTTGAGGTTTGTGGTTAGGAAAGATGTGTTCTTAGTTTAGTGAGTGTATGGAGCGACAAATATCTATTAATAAATTAAAAATTTTTAATACAAAAAAGAGTTATTATCGACAAAAAAAATAATTTTTTATTAATCAATTAATTGATTATTAATTGATTATGCTGTTTTTGTATAGCTGAGTAATTTAAGTTTTGTATTTGTGAAAATTAAATACTCTACCTACATTTACAAAAAATAGCGCTGTAATTTAAAGGTAACAAGTCTATTTATAAATAAGCAGCATAATGAGAGGCCAAAAGGCAATAAAAACGAAAAATATCCGATCTTCTAAAATGATTCAACTTTTAGAAGTGCTATCTCCGTTGGAGATGAAGCGATTTAAAAAATTTTTAGAATCTCCTTTTCATAATACCAATAAACAATTGATTAAGCTGTTTGGATTAATTAAAAAATTTCATCCTACCTATAATTCCGCTCAGCTCACCAAAGAAAAATTATACGAAAAATTATTTGGGAAAGGTACTTATCGCCAACAACGAATGAACGATTTGATATATGATTTTCGACAAGCCATTGAAGACTTTTTGATTGTATCTGATACTTTAGAAAAGAAGGAAACTAGACAACGAGCATTGGTTTTTACTTTAGCTAATCGCAATCATCCTTTTTTTGAGGAAGAATCGGAAAAATTAGCAAAAACGATTCAACAGAAGCCGACTTATTTAACCGATAAAGATTATTTACAATTGCATCAAATCTATGATCAATTATGGTTTCATGTCAATACCGCAAAAATTCAGAATGAATCAAAATCTTTTCAAGCTGCACACGAAAATTTAGATTTATTTTATGTGTCTACTAAACTTCGTTATTTTGGGGAACAAGAAGGGCGGAAAAAAATATTTAACGAATCAGAGCAGACACTTTTCAAAGATAGCATAGTAGATTTTGCCGATAAAAATAAAAAGAAAAAGCCCATTCTTTATTTATTGACTCAAATTATTAGTCTGATACAAGGAAGCTTAAATGAAAAAAAATTTTTTGAACTAAAGACTTTGGTTATTGAGCATGCAGCACGCATTGATAATGACTTGCTGCGAGATTTACTGTTGCATTTAATAAATTATTGTATTCAAAAAAATAATAGGGGAGCAGCTCATTTTCTAAAGGATGCCTTGAATATTTATAAATTAATGCTTGATTATGATTTGATATTGATTAACGGATGTATTACGGATATTCATTTTTTAAATATTGCTAATGTCGCTAATAAATGTGGAGAAATAGAATGGTCTACTTCATTTCAACAGAAATATGAACAATACCTAAACAAGAAACATGCAGTAGATACGATTAATTTAACTAAGGTATATACTTTTTTTTATCAGAAAAAATTTAAACAAGCAAGCGAATTAATCAACCAAATTAATTTTAAAAGTAACCCTTTTTATTATCCTAGAGTAAAGGGCTATTTAATCAAAGGACTTTATGATGATTGGATTGATTTAGGAATAAATAATATTGAAACTATTTGGAATCACGCGATTGCATTTGAGCAATTTATGAAGAGAGATAAACATTTTTCTGATGAAAAAAGTAAAGGCTATCTCAATTTTGTGAAATATGTGAAAAGATTAGTGAAATTAACTCGGGTAGATAATTATGATAAGCATAAAGCTGAAAAACTGAGGCAAGAGATACAAACCGCCGATATATTGACTTATAAAGATTGGTTGGAAGATAAGATCAATCAATTATTATTAATTTCAAAATAAAAAGAGGCTATCCTTGAAAAGAATAGCCTCTTATAATACTTATAAATCTGCAAAATCAGAAGTAATAATACCCACAGGAACCACAATTAATTGTGGTTGGTTAGGGGTGGACATACTTTTGTTACTTGCAGCACCTGCTGCATCATTCATTTGGTTGAACATAATAAATAAAATTGATGACTATGACCGTATTTTATACTGTCGTTTGGTCAATGTGAATAAATAAGTTGATAGTTAATAAGCACTATCATTTTGGGCACATCATTCAAAAGATGATGTACTGTTTTTATCTGATGATCCTAAGTTTTTGGTGTAGAGACAGTGATTTTTACAGCGTTTGTGTAGGGATAGGGTGTCAGATTGAAAATTGATATTTGCTAATTTTTTAATTTGTTTAGAACCTGTTGCTAAAAAAATAATTAGCAACGGATTAAGTCAGCAACGGATTTTTATCACTTTTTATCTGACGCTCTAGAGTATTAGAAGAAATTGTTATTGTTTTTCATTTAATGGATTAAGGTGTTTTTTATTTACATCTAAGTATTTCAGTTTCGCTTAAAAGTTACCCATTCTTTTTAAATATTTTTTTATTTAATTTGTGATTCATTCCTAAAAAGGATTGTTGATTTTTACAAAAACGACAACTTCATGAAATCAGTACTGTTTTTTTCGATACTTTTTTTTGTTAGTAATTTTCTGTTTGGGCAAAGATTTATTTCTGAACCAATAGAAGTCTCCTTTTCCTATCCTTCTGCCAAAGATGGACAAAGTGATTTTAAAACCTATTCTGCTGAAGTGATAGATAAGGAAGGCACTTTGAGAGATAGACGGATGAATCCTAATGATTTGGCACGTAACTTTCTAATTCTGCCTGAATACCAAAAAGTGTTGGATAGTGCAGATAGACGACTGTATGTATTTGTTGGGAAATTTGAATTACTTAAAGCAGCACCTTTTGTTCAAAAAGAGTTGATTACTATTAGGGCAGGGGAGGAGCGACCGATTGATAATCATTATATGAAATTGAACTACCGACTTCCTATTTATGCGCATTTATATGATTGTTCGGGTAAATTGATTTGGGCAGATAAATATGACGCACCACAAGAAGATTTATTTGGAGATAAATTGACTAATCAACGGGATTTAGATTTAGCATGGAAGGAATATAAGTTACTTCATCAACAAATAATGATTGAAGAATTTTTAGTAGAACAATCGAAATTTTGGATAAAAGATATACAGAATTTAGGAAGCTCTAAAAAAGAGAAAGAGTCCTTATTATTGTTGTCCATGGCGGGTAAACGTGTAGATGCAGCTTTTATGAAAGGCGTTAGAATGTCGAAGACCATTATAAAAGGATTGGGTACTAAACCAAACCACCAAGCTATGTTAACATGGTCGCAACCAGTCTTAAATTATTGGAAAAAATTACTCCCTACTTTAAAAAAACAATCTTCTAAGCATTATACCGGTGGCTTGTATAATTTAGCCTTGTTATACTATGCCTTGGACCAACTGGAAGAAGCTGGAGCATATAATCGACAAGCTTTTGAAACAAAAGAATTTAAGTTTTTGACTAAAGATTTGGTGCGCAGTATTCAACAAGCAGAGAAATATTTTGCGCAATCTGGTTATTTTCATCGGCAGTCCTATAATCAGTGTAGCACTTATAGAGTGATTGATCCCGATGAGATAGTTTACCTAGAAGAAGAGATGCCATTAAAACAAATGGAGGCGCAAGCTCAGGATATGCCAATGGAAACGGTCACTGTCCCAATGTCTCAACCGACCGTAACGAGAGAAAAAAAAGGCGGTTTATTTAAAAAAGAAGTAGTGGTTGCTGATGGCATGATTTTTTTCAATAATGGCCAATTAATGCAAGGTAGAATAGATGGAGATGTTAGTCGGGCTAAAATTTTGCGGAGAGGTATTTCTTTTGAACCATTTGATGAGACTGGAAAAATAGATAATTCAAAACCTAGTGTTTATTATAAACCTACCAAACTCAAAAGATTTGTTACAGGAGGCAAAACCTATGAATCCCATACTGCTGGAACACTCTTTTTTCGAATGATTGGTAAAAAGTACTTTATGGAAGTGTTGGAAGATGGGAAGACTAAACTTTTACAATTGAAATATCGAAAAAGAAATGCTTTGGGAGTGTGGTTAATTCCGTGGGTTAAAGAAAAGACCCTGATTAAAGTAGCTGGTAAAAATCGTGCAGTACCTATTAGAAGTATTAATATGAAGCAATTATTGAAAGATGCTCCTCCTATTCTTGAAAAATTTAAGATAGGTGCTTATGGTAATAAATTGGGAAGAAGTCATTTGAAAAAATCTTTCTTAGGGAGTATTATTTTTGGAGTTACCAATAATAATAAAGCGATTGCTAGAGATATTATTCGAGATTATAATGCCTATATATATAAACAAAAAGAAAGAGCCAATACTGGCGGGTTTAAGGTTAATTGATTTTTATTGTGTTCCTTAGTCAATGGTTCGTGAAGGTTTTTTAAGACTATCGGTTCACGGTGGACGGTTCACGGTTCACGGTTGAATTAGAACAAATTGAAAATTAATTAGTTAGGGATTTAGCAAAAAATAACCTACGCAGTCTTATTAGGAGGATTGGAACACGGATGCAACGGATAGAACGGTTTCTTTACTTGATTTGCTCTAGGTCGTGTTCTTTTTTGCGTAGGTTATTTTTTTCGTTTTCCCTTAGTAGAAAATTTAGTAGTGTTTACAACAAGCTCTAAATTTTCCGTTGTATGGCTTTTCTATATACATTGAATTTTTAAAGGACAATGAATTAGGAACTTTGAAAAAATAAATTTACCAATTTTGAAATGGATACTTTTTTGTATGGGTTGAAAACCTATAGAAAAAAGATTCAATTCAAAATTCTTCTGGTAAATTTATTTTTTCAATAATACTTAAATATTTCATACTATTAAAATCAACTTATCAATTTTTAAGCTGATTATCTAAATTTGATTCCATTTCTTTATGAACTATTGTTAGTACCATTTCTAGCGATTTTTTACAATTTGAAACTATTGTTAAAGGTTTATGCTGTGTACTCACCCCTATACCTCTACACCCTTATACCCCTATACCTAATAATTAAAATTTTCTCTACCGTACACTTTTTAAAAACGGCGGTTATGGCGGCTAAAACAAGGGGTTTGGGGTGAGTAAATCTTGATTTTTCAATAAAA
>CAYMSC010000182.1:0-11247 GCA_964392805.1 uncultured Saprospiraceae bacterium | reverse complement strand
ACCCCAATTTTCCAATGACTCCGAATACGCCTTGTAATGATGGGAATGAGTTGACCCAAAATGATGTGATATTATCTGATGGCTGTACTTGTGCGGGTTCATTACCGGGAGGTGCTGCCAATTGTGGGGATGTGGAATTTATTGGGGAGGAAGGACAAATAAGATTAACCAACCTAAATGCCCAGAACGAAATTATCGAAATTATTGGGGCCAATACGGGTTGGCTGATAGTGCCTATTTGTAATTTTAATTGCCCAAACCCTGGGATTATTCCTAATTTATCCGCAGGGGAATACAACGTTAAATTACAGATGATAGGGGATGATGGTTCTTACTGTTACCGAGAAGAAACGGTCAATGTTTTACCGAGTAGTAGTAGTCGAACAAGTGCGTTGAATCATTTAAGCAATCCAAACCTAGTTCATTTATATCCAAATCCAGCAAGGGAAGAAGTGAATCTCCAATTAGATAAAGCATTAGAAGATTACGAGTCGATATTGCTTTATAATTATATGGGGAATGAAATATTGGAACTTACCGCTGAGGAAAATAACAAGGCTAGAGCTATAAAAATTGATTTATCGCTGTTTACAAATGGTATTTATCAGGTAGTGATAAAGCATAATAGTAGACCTGTAATTGTTAAGAAAATGGTGATTACTCGGATGTATTAAAGGGCAATGGATTTAATAGTATGAAATATATAATTCATTGTATAAAGAAAAAGCATACAACGGATAATTTAAGGACAACGGATTTTTTCCTCCTTTTTTATTTGAGGCTTTAATAGGTAATCAGCTTAAAAATTGATAAGTTGATTTTAATGTATGAAATATATAATTCGTTGCCCTTTAATAATTCATTGTATAAAGAAAAAGCATACAACGGATAATTTAAGGACAACGGATTTTTTCCTCCTTTTTTATTTGAGGCTTTATTAGACCATCTGACAATTAAGCCATCTAACCATCTTTATTCACAACCTTTAATCCGCAAGTTAAAAGCACGTCCTTTGGTATGGAAATTATTACTTAATCTGATTTGTTTGCCTGCTTTTAGTTCTAATTCAGAGGTGATAATATTTTGTAATTCCCCATTGGCTTGTATATTATCTTGGGCATAGACTTTGGGTACGTCAATAGGTGTCAAATAGGAATTTTCATCAAGTACAATGGATTGTTGGGCATTGGGAATACCATCTAAGCAATCCACTTCAACACAATTGCCATTTTCATCAATATAACTATAATTTGGCCCTGCTCCGCCACAAGGTTCTAGTGTAGGAGACGAGGGTTGCAGGTAACAACTTGGGTCAGCTATGGCACTAGAAGTTATTATTTGAGGCTTATCGGTTACAAAAGAATTGGACAAAAAGGTATTTTCTACACTCGAATCACTAGCCCCCAACCAATCTTGTAAAATCGTAGACAGGACTTTCCGATAATCAAAGGCGATACCCTCTGGTTTAGGAGCACCTTGCTCGTCTTCTTGTGTTAAATCTATATTGTTACCGATAACGCCCGGATTGACATTCGAACCGACGACAAACATAGAGGACAGCGTACCGTGGTCTGTTCCAAAAGAGCCATTTTCAATAATTTTTCTACCAAATTCAGAAAAGACGACCGTTAGTACATTATTACCAATTCCTTGATTGTCTAAATCTGTTTGGAAGGTACTCAGGGTACTACCCAAATCATTGAGCAAATTAGCGTGCGTCCCCAACTGAAAACCGTGGGTGTCGTACCCGCCTTGCTGCACCATGAAGACTTTTGTTCGACTACCTCCAGATAGTAATTTTGCGACGGATTGTAATTGAGCAGCTAGTGAATTGGAAGGATAACTAATTGTATTATTACCGTTTTGAGAAACAGAAGAAATTCGTCCAGAATAAAAATTACTACCATATTCAACCCCTGTCAAATAACGTAGCATATTCCCATATTCTGAATTGGGAAAATCGAAAATAGGCTGCCCACTCAGAGAAGAAATGAGTGCAAAAAAGCCACCTGGGTCAACTTCACTTAAATTAATTTCCCAAGCGTGTTCTTGTTCCGTATGAAAGCCTGTTCCATTAATATTACCAAAAATCAACCCTAATGGGTCGGGGTCATTGGAAGACGGCGCACCCGAATAATTGGGAAATCTATCTTTAAAATAGCGAGCAATCCAGCCTTCGGCATCGATAGAAGTACCAGTTCCCCCTCGCAGCATAATATCCAAGGACGCAAAATGAGACCGATTAGGAACGGGATAGCTTACGCCTTGAATAATAGACACTTTTCCACTATCGTATAAGTTTTTAAAACCCGCTAAATTAGGATGCAAACCCAATTGTTGGTCATCTCCTAAAGTGCTATCTAACGTTAATAATTGATTTTGATTAAGATGAACAGAAGGTCGCTTATTCACATAGGTGTCATAATGGTTCAAGGGCACCATGGTATTAAAAATATCGTTCCCCCCATTCAAATAAACAATTACCACACTGCGGTCATTAATATCACAAGTATTGGCAGGAATCATTGAGGCAGATATACCTTTTAAAGGAAGCCCACTAATGGCGATTGGTGCCATGCCCATTTTTAGGGAATTGGATAAAAATTTTCTTCTGTTCATTATATTTAGTTTTGAAAAGGGAGTTGACTGTTGAAAGTGATAATAGCATTTTGCACTTAGTCACATAGTTGAAAACATAGTTTTAATCTGCGTGAAAATAAAATTCGTGGAGAATCACTTTGTCCCGCTAATTTTATTTTTCTTCTGATAATTATCACTTTTAGCTATCTTAAAAAAGTTGAAATTCAGGAGAATTAAAGACCACCGAATAAAAATTTTCTACGCCGATTCGTACCTCTGTATCGTCATTAGTGTCCAGATAATTCTGCCAAGCAAAGAACCAATTGGTCGGACTTAAATCACCATAAAGTGCATTTAAGAAGTAATCAAAACGCTCACCTGTTGGCTGTTCGGGTAAAAAACATTCCATAAATTCACTGACCAATGTAGTGCCATCAGATGGGTTACTTATATTATTGACCACAAAATTCATGACATCTACCTTAAAAGGAATAGGATTGAAAGGTTGGTCCCACCAACCTCTTAGCAAGTAAGTAGCTACATTATATCTATAAAATAAAGTGTTAGAATTAAACCAATTTCTAGAAAAGCCAGGTGCTTTATAGTAGCCAAAAAATCCCTCTACGGTTTCTGGACCACTTAGCGACATTTGCCATCTTTCAAAGAGAAAATTGAGATGAAAAGCGGTTGTGTTAAATAATTGATTATAATCAGTTAGTGCAACATTTAAACCGTTCATTGTACTGGCAGAGGTGAGTAGCAATTCGAGCGGAGATTTTATTTTCCCACCTATGGTATTATTCATAGGATTGCTATCATCTGTCCCAAAGAAATGTTGACTTTTGAGCAATTTTTTCAGAACAGGCAAAATTTCGTAATCATTGGCTAATAAATCGTTAGCTAAAGGCGTAATAATGTCATTCTCAATGGTGTTATCGATAATATCACTAACAAAATAACGATATAATTTTCTACAATAGGACTTGGCAGTTTCCTGTTGATTAAATACCATGGTCACAAAATCCATTAATTCACGGTGCATATCTTCGGTATCTACTGCACCCGTAATAAGTTGGTTTTGAAAAGCGGCACTAAATGTTTTATCTCCAGTGTCGTGGTCTGAGAAGTCTCTAACTGCCCGACCAAGTCCAGTCTCATTATCTAATTCTGCGCTCAAATTAGGGTCATCAGAAATTTCTTTATAACCCGTTAAAATTCTAGCTGCTTCCTTAATATCTGCTTCGGTATAGGTGGTGTAATTACCGACGGCAATTGTTTCTCCTCTTAGGATAGTGAATAATTCTAAAAACTCCCGAGCATAATTTTCATTTGGATTAGCTGCGGTATTATCTCCATTGTTTAAAAATTGCATCATTGCCATATCTAAAGACGCTTTAAAAGCCAAGTCTTTCAAATTCCCCAATGCCATTTTGTGAAACAAGCGCCACTGCGTAAAATGATTTTCAGGAAAAGATAAATCACTTTGATTGACCACCCAATTGGAGGATAGAAAATAAAGCATTTTATGTCGAATGCTGGGGTCAAAATAAGCTTCTACCAATCGCCATTGAACCAAGGCTAAATATTGAAAGAAATCATTAATACCATTCCCATCGACAACCCTAATCGTAGTCGAATTGAATATAGGATTACCCGTGTTGAAATTAATCGGACCATCAGGAAATTGGAGTGGCGCAATCGTGTCACAAAGTTCATTAACCGCAGCATCTGCGGACATAATGGCAAAAGTGTCAATTCGCTGTGGGGGAAAATGAAAAGTGCCTCTACGAAGTAGATGTGCAGCAAGTCTTTTGCCTAATAAACCAGTATGAGGATTTAAAGAAGCCATGAGTATTTTTGTTTTTTTTTTGGAAATTGAGAAATTACCGTTGGCTCGTTTTGGAATTAGTTGGGGAGACTACTGTTGATGTTAATAATTGCTCCAATTTCCCTAATCTAGCTTCGAAACTTTTCATCGTCTCCGAGTGGCTTGCTTGAAGGATTTGCAAAGTCGCTTGCAGTTGATTATTTTCTCTTTTCAATTCCTTAATAGCTTCTAAAAGGAGGGGCGTAATTTTTTCATATTTCACGGCTTTATATCCATTCGCCATATTGATGACTACTTCTGGCAGTACTTTTTCTATTTCTTGAGCGATGACTCCTATTTGTTGGTCTGGGCTAAAATTCATATCAGGAAATTCTTGTAGTCGATAAAAATAATTGACTCCATTAATTTTCGCTATTTTGTCCAAAGCATTTTCGATGGGTTGAATAGCCTTTTTATACCGTTTGTCAGAAGCGTCACCCGTAGCAATAATATCTCCTACTACATGCAAAGTGGCAGAGGGGTCAGGATTTGCCGTACCGATGCCAACTCTTCCCATCGCATCTATTGTCATATCGGGAGTGGGGAAATCAGGACTAGCCGTATAAAAATTAATTCGACCTCCATTTTGATTGACTATTTCTAAGGCTTTATTCGCTACACCTGTATTATCAGGCCCTTTATATTGAATGGTTGCTGCTTCAAAAGTGTCGGAATCTTTTAGATTTAATTGAGGGTCATTGGCTTCTAATTGCATGGCCTTCGAATCGTCGGCAGCTTTTATTTGAAGCGCATATTCTATCGGATTGGCTGAAAAATCGCCGACACCCACTTTAGCATTTTGATAAGTATTACTGGAATTAGCGGAAGTAGCAGTAGTAGAATTTTGATTATACCAATGACTGGTTGTACTAGTAGGTCCACCGTCATTATTTCCGTTGGAATTTGTGCAAATCCAATTAGGGGAAGTATTGGTGCCCGTATTGACTTCCACACAGTTATTATCGATATTAAAAATTAAGGAACCAGTTAGCGGACTACCAATAGCATCTCGTTGGTTGGTATTCATTCTAGGAAGTACGAAGACTTTTGTAGTACTTTCAATTTCGACAACGGATTCATTATCAATTGTGCCTAGATTATCACCAAATTTGATTTGAGCAGGTAAGTTATAAAAAGTGCAGAAAAGGAGTAAGAAACTCCAAAAGTATTTGGCTTTCAATTTCATCGGACAGAAGGTTTAATGAGGGAATAAGTGATGATGAAGATAACAATATGGGGGAAGAAATGCAATTTAGTCAATATTTAACAATATACAAAATGCTTTTGTGGAAAAAAGAGATTTCTTATAAAAGATTTATGCTTTAAAAACGAAATCAAAAAATTGAAAATAACAGTTTGATACTTGAACAAAAGATGGTATCGCTGGTTGATGCCGATAGCTATCGACAACAACTTCGCCCCAATTATATGCGTTTTTAATGAAATTTTCGATGTATTCTATTGTTAGAAGAAAACCTTTTATGGAAAAAAGGGTTTGGCATGAAAATTGGCCTGCAAAAAGCAAAGAAACTCTGAAAAAATAGACCTTTTCAATTTAACGTGTTGAAAAATGATTACTAACTCAAAACTTGCCCATAACAGAATACTCAACATTTTTTGAAACCTTATAAAGTGAGTATTGTAATCAACCAATAATTAAGTGATAAATCGCTCTTTTAGAACATATTGAACTAAACCTTCATCCATTTAAGTATTAAAAATCTGGGTATTAATTAACCAACTTTTGATATAGTGTTTTTACTTATCAAGATGCTTCTATTTTATTGCCTGTTACTTCATTACAATTTAATAATTTAAAACACCATTGCACAATGAGAGACGTTTACTTTGCTATGTTTTTTGTAGGGCTATTCCTACAAAGTACCTTCCTTTTCGCCCAACCTAATTTAACAGTCTGGCACGCTAGTCCTGACCACCTTGAAAATCACAACCAAGGAGTATCCAATCTTTGGGACTGTGGATATGAGTATTATATTACTTATACTGATCAAGCATCTTCTTCGAGAGATTTTATTTTAGTATTGAGGAATGAAGGCGATGAAGTCCTCAATTTAGATTTGCCACTTACTTTGGATAGTGGTAGTTCCAATGATTTTTCAATTACCACTCAACCTGCTACGGCTACTTTGCAGCCTAATGAACGGACGCATTTGGTCTTGAGCTATTCGGCTCCAGCTACTTATAATAGTGCAACCGCCAGTTTGGCTATTGGGAGCAATGACGGAGATGCTGCTAGTTGTAGCTTTTCCTTTGATGTTGGTGCTATTATGCCTGACCCAGGACCATTTATCCCCCCTTATGAAATATTATGCGATGGAGTCGTTATTTTTCCTCTTTTTTCTACAGTAACTCTTATCGAAGATACTGATCCTGCTGTTAATTTTGGTGATGTAATGATTGGAGACTGTGGGGACGGACCCATTTCTAAAACTTTTACCATTCGCAATAATACGTTAGGTAATCTAACGGTACAAGCTAACCCTTTTTGTCTATTTATTAAGCTACCTCCTAGTTTTCCTTTTCTTGATAATGGGCCGGTGACGGCAAATGCCGACCCTTCTATTATCAGTATAATTGGGGAAGGTGCTGAATGTTTTTCGGTAACAATGGAACCTGCTAGCAGCATACCACCTAATGGTACAGTAGATTTTGTAGTGCAATTTGACCCTAGTATTGCTGGTGATAAAATGGCGGAATTATGTTTTGATGTATCTTTTCCAGTTCTAGTACCAGAAGACGACGGACCAATATTAATAGGAGGAGGGGGTACCATTCCAATAGCTGGAACAGCGGCAAATTGTCCAATTGAATTTGCTTCTAATAATGACCTGATGTTTCAAGACCCTTGTGCCTGTGATGACCCTAGAAATTGTGCTTCAGGAGGGATGACTTTATTTCATGATACATTGACCGTAGTGGGTGCACCTGGTTTGACCCTAACTGCCGTGGCAGGTTCAACTGGTTTTTTTAGCGCAGTAGAATGTTTTGGTGGAGTGAATACAGTTATTCCTGCGGGAACAGTTATTCCAGAAACACCTGCAGGTTCGGGAATGTATAAAATAGAATTTTGGCGACCATCAGGCGTTGTCCCTACTTTGTCGGTTAATGATGGAACGACTGACCACGTTGTACCAGCAACTACCTTCGAACCTGTGTGTACGGATGCTGCTTGTACGCCTACGCCGCCAATTCCAACAATGAGTGAATGGGGCTTGATATTATTTGGTTTGTTAATAATAAATTTAGGGGTATTTTTTGTGCGGAAGCGAGCATTTGTATTGGAATAGCCACTCTTTCAATGCAAGCTAGTATTAGGATGTATCAAAAATAAGGACTTAAAAGAAGTAGAAAAAGATTGAATTATCCAGCGTGAAATTCAATCTTTTTCTTTTTTATTCAGCATCGAGAATTTATAACATTATAAAAAACAGGCTATTCCAATCAAATGAAATAGCCTGTAATAATTTTATGTCTAATCAGTTTTGAGAGCTACGCTATTTTCAGCGCACGCTTCTCCAAATTTTGGTCATTCAACTGCTGAAAAGTATAGCCTAAAGCAGTAAAATGTTCCAGTACTTTGGGTAGTACAAATTGTAATTTATCTTTAGCTTTAGCACTGTCATGGAAAACGACGATAGAGCCACCTTCCGCATTATTAATGACATTGTCTAAGCATTTTTCATTCGTAATATTTTGGTCGAAATCTCCACTTAACACATCCCACATCACAATTCGATAGTGTCTTTGTAAAAATTGCGCTTGTTTTGGCTTCAATCGACCATAAGGCGGTCTAAACAAAGAAGAGTTGACCAATCTTGCACATCGACGCGCATTATGGAAAAAAGGAATATTGTCAGATGCCCAACCACTCACATGATTATAGGTATGATTACCTGTGGTATGACCTGCTTCGATAACTTGTTGAAAAATAGAAGGGAACTTTTCTACCTTTTCTCCGATTGAAAAGAAAGTAGCTTTAGCATTATAGGCAGCTAATTGTTCCAAAACCCAAGGGGTGACTGCTGGATTTGGACCATCGTCAAAGGTTAGATAAATGGTTTTTTCTTCTGTAGGGACTTTCCAAGTGAAATTTGGAAAAAGGTTTTGAATAATCCTTGGTGTTTTAACTAAATACATTAATTCTAATTTTGGATGTGTTCTGGAAATAGTGTTCCTTATGGGTCTTTTATGATTTGTGTTGTCTCTAGGGATTTCTAAATGAGTAGGCCTTTTGATTTGTTTTTAGGGTGGTTACTGTGGGATTTTTCACCTAATTTTGCACCCTTAAATTAGCATACAAAATTTTGATAAAAATAGTTTCAAAAACCACTCCTTATAACAACGTTTTTAAAGCTATTTCTGCTGCTTGAAAAAGAATTATTTTTCGTTTTTTTTTGAACTTAAAGAATAATATTTGTTTTACATTTATAATATATTGATAATCAATGGATAAGCCAAGAGTTAGATTTGCCCCAAGTCCTACGGGTGCACTCCACATTGGAGGAGTGCGTACAGCGTTGTATGATTATTTGATTGCCAAACAAAAAGGTGGTGCTTTTGTACTAAGGATTGAGGACACCGACCAAACTCGATATGTACCCGGTGCGGAAGACTATATTAAGGAAGCATTAGAATGGGTCGGTATAGTACCAGATGAAGGCCCAGGTTATGGTGGCGATTATGGTCCTTACCGACAATCTGAGCGGAAAGCGATTTATAAAGAATACGGTGAAAAACTAATTGTTAGTGACAATGCCTACTACGCTTTTGACACCCCCGATGAATTGACAGCGGCGAGAGAAGCAGCGAAAGCGGCTGGAAATCATTCTTTTAAATATAGTGCTGCCAATCGGCAAAAAATGCGCAATAGTACCAGTTTGCCAGCAGCAGAAGTAGCGCAATTGTTAGCGGATAAAGTGCCTTATGTTATTCGATTAAAAGTACCTGCTAATCAGACTATCAGTTTTAATGACGAAATAAAAGGGACGGTTAGTTTTAGTTCTAATGAATTAGATGATAAAGTGATGATGAAGGCAGACGGTATGCCAACCTATCACTTGGCGAATGTAGTAGATGACCGTTTGATGAAAATCAATTTAGTGATTCGTGGAGATGAGTGGTTGTCGAGCACACCGCACCATGTTTTATTATATCGAGCATTTGGATGGGGGGAAGAGATGCCTGTTTTTGCGCATTTACCATTAATTTTAAAACCAAGTGGCAAAGGAAAATTGAGTAAGCGAGATGGTGCAAAATTTGGTTTTCCTGTTTTTCCCTTGAGTTGGAAAGGGGCAACGGCAGAAGATTCTTTTGATGGTTTTAAAGATTTTGGCTTTGACCCAGCAGCAGTTGTTAACTTTCTAGCGTTTTTAGGATGGAATCCTGGGACAGAGCAAGAAATGTTTTCTTTGCAAGGTTTGGTGGATGCTTTTTCTTTGGATAAAGTAGGGAAATCAGGGGCTAGATTTGATTTTGAAAAAGCGAAATGGTTTAACCAACAATATTTAATAGCCTCGGATAATGGGGTATTGGCAAAAATGGTCCGACCTTTAATTGAAGAAAAGGGGCACAATCCCTCTCAAGTATATTTGGAAAAATTTTGCGGTTTGATGAAAGAAAGAGTGATGCTTTTACCAGAATTTTGGGAAAAGGGGTATTATTTTTTCGAGTCTGTCAAAGAGTATGAAGGTAAACCAATTCGCAAAAAGTGGAAACCAGAAAGACGGGCAAAATTTGAAACCCTACGCCAATCCATCAAAGCAATTGACAATTTCGACGCAGCAACGATAGAGACTGTAGTCAAAGCATTTGTAACAGAAAGCGAACTAGGCTTTGGCAATGTATTACCAATTCTAAGAATTGGCGTCTCAGGAACAATGAAAGGACCATCTATCTATGAAATTATAGCCTTGGTTGGCAAAGAAGAAACGGATGCTAGATTGGCAACCGCCTTCGATGCTTTTGATGCAATGAAAGCGGCGGTTTAGTTGATTGGTCATTGATAATTAATTATTTTAGCTACTCAGGAACTACATTTTTTATTTGTTTGTTGAGTTGTTTGCTAATCAATCATTAATCAATTAATCATCAAATCATGCCTAAGAAAAAAGCACTCAACGGCAAACCTGAGGTTCACAGTGACTTAAAAGGATTTAACATTACTATCAATGAATTTGGCGAAATCATTACCAATTTAGAAGTAGATAAACTAAATACATTTTTAGATGTCAATGTTGTTGATAAAAAATTGAAAAGAGGATAAAATACAAGAAGTTGTTAGCGCATGTTTCAATTTTCATGATTGAGCGAAAGTGAGCAAATTTAATTTTGTAGTAGGCAAAAATCATCCTTTTGGCTGGTCAAAATTTTTAACAACCTACAAGATAAAATTTGCCGCTTGTAGCCAATTGATGGAATTTTAAACATGCTCTTAGGAACAATAGCAACTTCTTGTTCCTTTGCGAAATGTAAAATATTTGACTATTCTGTTGATGAAATGATTATTTGTTTACTTATCAGCGAAATTGGTAGGGTTTATGTATTGAAAAAAATATAATGTATTTTAATTTATATGTATTTATACTCATTATACCGAAGCAGCCGATAAAAAATTACTCGTATATTTGATGGATTAATAAGCTTAATTCTGAATGCTTAATTTTGAATTTTGAATGTCGATAACTCATTGGTTTTTAGCATTTATTTTTCGCTACACGATCTTATTTAGAATAAATGCTAACTTCCATAGAAATTATTACAAAATATTATCCTTAGTAACG
>CAYMSC010000181.1:0-11286 GCA_964392805.1 uncultured Saprospiraceae bacterium | reverse complement strand
TAAATCATCATTATGATTAATGATTTGCAGCATCTGCTTTTCGACCCATTTGATATCTTCCTTCTGCTAAATTGGTAGCATTAAAAATACCTCTTGTAGGATTGGTAATCCCTGTTCCAGTCCAAGTCGTTTGACCACTTTGGGGTTATACAAAGTTATAAAAAGAATTACTATTTACCCTAATTTATCTTGAACGGATTAGGTTAATTTTATATAAATATCAATTTTTTACCTGAGACTCTATACCGACTCCATAATTTTATAGGACTATTTTCAAAGGGTAACAAGTCTAATGAAAAATGAATTTGTGTAACCTGAGAAAGGCGTTGATGAATTTATCCCTATCTTAGCCCTCATTCCACAACAAAACACCACATCATGAAAAAAATATCAAGAAGAACCTTCAATACTACCCTCACATTAGGCGTAGGTTTAATGATTAATGCGCCCAAAGCATGTGCCGTAGAAAAGCCAGCGGACAAAAAACTGGGCATTGCCTTAGTAGGCTTAGGGCGATACAGCGAGTATCAATTGGCACCCGCATTGCAGGATACCAAACATTGCCGATTGGCGGGCATCGTCACAGGGACACCCGCAAAAGAAGAGATTTGGGCGAAGCAATACAATTTACCAAAAGAGAGCATTTATAATTATGAAAACTTCGATTCGATAGTTAACAACAAAGACATTGACATTGTGTATGTGGTATTGCCGAATAGCATGCACGCTGATTTTTGCATTCGAGCAGCAAAAGCAGGGAAGCATGTGATTTGCGAAAAACCGATGGCGGTAAGTGTGGCGGAGTGTGATGCGATTATTGAAGCTTGCAAAAAAGCGGGCGTAAAGTTAGGAATGGGCTATAGATTGCATTCTGAACCCTACACCAAAGAATTGAAAAAAATCGTGGAAAAGAAATACTATGGAGAAGTGCGCTATGTTTCGGCAGATGCGGCGTATCGTTCGACGACCAATCCCGAACAATGGCGATTGAATAAAGCCTTATCTGGTGGTGGGGCATTGATGAACATGGGCGTTTATTCCATCCAAAGTGCTATTTATGGAACGGGGATGAACCCTATTTCAGTAATGGCACAAGAGTTTAGCACTCGACCTGAATATTTTAAAGATACAGATGAAACGATAACGGCACAGTTTGAGTTTCCAAATGGCGCAATCGGGAATATTTTTACTTCTCATAATACCAATGTTAATCGGTCCTATACTAGTTTTGATAAAGGTTGGGTTGAGCTAAATCCCGCAAATAATTATGGTCCATTAAGCGGTCGAACTTCTGACGGCAAAGTATTGGAATTTCCTCACCAAAGTCAACAAGGCCTACAAATGGATGATTTTGCTAAACATATTTCGCAAGGTACGCCTAATGTAGCACCGGGAGAAATGGGCAAAAGAGATATGATTATTGTGGAGGCGATTTATCAGTCTATTAGAGAAGGCGGAAAGAAAATAGCATTGGATTTGGGGGATATGGGGCTGTAGCGAGAATGCTAAGGAACGCGATAAAAATAAATGGAGATTCTCGTCGGACGATTAGTTAAATAAACGATTCATTTTAAGTGTTTTAGCTAATCGTTCGACTTTAAAGAATCTGCATTTATTTTTATCTTACTACTAATAGAGTAGCAAAGGGTAAAAAAATCATAAATCACAGTTCATAAATCATACATCATACATCTGTTTGGTAGCATAGCTGGATGGATTTACGATGTAAGATTTCAGATTTGGGATAAAAAAAATCATAAATCACAGTTCATAAATCTATTTGGTAGCATAGCTAGATGGATTTCAGATGTATGATTGGGCTGCTCCTGCCTCTTGATACCTCACTCTTTCTACCCTAAAAATTAGCCTCCACATAATCCTCAAAAATCGCCAATGCTTTAGGAATCCCTTTCCTAGCAAACCCAATACGAAAATAACCCGGATAATCATAAATTCCACCAGGCAGCAATAACACACTTTTTTCTTTCCGAACGGTATCTGCAAAAACCATATCGTCCATATCAAAATTCATTTTAACAAAGGCAATTGGTCCAGCATTAGGGCGATACCAAGAGAATAAATGGGCATATTTTTCAAAAAAATTATCATAAAGTGGAAGGTTATTTTGAATGATTTGCAGATTTTTAGCTAATAACTTATCTCGATTCCGAAGTCCTACACCTGCTAAAAACTCACTGGGTGCGGAGTTGCAAATAGTGGTATATTCTTTTAAAATGGCTATTTTTTCTAAGATTTTTTGATTTTTAGTGGCTAACCAACCAATTCTAAGACCGGGCAAACCATAAGCTTTGGACATAACGCCTAGAGAAATGCCATTTTCATAAATATCTCCGAACCCTTGAATGGTATATTGTGGTTGATGTTCTAATTCTCGATACACTTCATCACTAAAAATAAGAAGGTTATGTTTTCGGGCAATTTTAATTATTGCTAATTGTTCCGACTTAGAAAAATGAAAACCAGTTGGATTATGAGGTGTATTCAAATACAGCACTTTGGTTTTTGGCGTGATTAATTGTTCTAAATGAGCTATATCAAAAGTAGGTTGATTGTTTTTATATTGAACCGTCCATTTGGATACTTTACAGCCCAAACTTTCGGGGATAGATTGAACCGATTGATAACAAGGAAATTGGATAATAACTTCGTCACCTGCTTGTAAGATAGCTTGTGAAAATAGAAAAATAGGCTCTTGTGCGCCCGTAAAAACTAAAAGGTCATCGGAGGTAATGGTATCGTAAGTAGTGGCAATATCTCGCCTTAATTCAGGATGACCTTTTGTTTCCGTGTACCCTAGCCAATGTTGGTGAAATTTTTCTTGGGCACCTTCTTCCATCGCTAATAAATCACCGATAGACAGGGCTTCACAATCAGAGTTACACAAGGAATACTTTGCGGTAAATTCGTATTGCGCATAGTATCTTTCTAATTTGAAGGGTTTGATGGTCATATTCGTTTTGTTAAGAGCTAGTTGGGAGTTTGTTTTTGGAGATAAAAAAGACGCTTTTTTAACCTAAAGGATAAATTCCCAACAAGCTTTAAGTGATGAAAGTACAAGGTAGTTGATTATAGTCGATTTTCATAAGCAGGAAGGAAATAGTGCCACTTTAAACTATTTTATCAAACTGATAAAAAACACCTCTATCCACCGTCGTCCATAAAGTGGTGCGCACCCCAATTTTTCGGAGTGCTTGATTCACCCATGTATTACAGGTATAGAACAAATGATATTTACCAGCCGCATGATAAAAATTATCATTAGGGGTATAGCCTGCTTCGGGAATTAATTGAATTGTTTGAACCGTATCTACGGAAAAACTGGCGAGGATAAATTGACAAAGCTGTTGGTATTGTTGTGCTGAAATGCGTGTTTTTTTGATGGTTAATTTATCAATGGGTAATTGTTGGTGAGCGGTCACTTGAAGGATGGTAGGTGTTGGTAGAAACAACGTTTCTAGGCCCATTTTGACAGTCAGTTCACTCCATTCTACGATGTCTAAATAAATAGCTTTGTCTCCCCACCCAAAACTTAAAAGAGTGGTTTCGATTAAGGGCAAATCAAAATTGGTAGCGTCAATTACTTTAGTCCAATCAAATACTTCATTTTTACAAGGCAGGATAAAACTAATGTGCATTCCATTGGTACTCAAATAAAGGTCGATGCCATTCGTTGGCGCGATAAATTTGCGATTAATAGGAATAAGCACACCAATAATAGCAAGCAGGAGATAGCTTAAAATAAATCCAATACTACCTAAAAAGAAGATGGTAAGCGTCGTAATTAAGTACTCGGACATAAACAATCGTTTATTTAGAGCGTCAGATAAAAAAGGAAGAAAAATCCGTTGCTACTTATTTCTTTAGCAACGCCTGCCAACCGCAGGCAGAGATTCTACACAAATTAAAAAATCATAAAATATCAGTTTTCAATCTGATGTTCTATTGAGCAGTAATAGATTTATTAAAAGAAGCCGATTTGACTTTTCCCAATTGATAAAATATACCTCGGTCTAAAGGCGACCAAAGCGCAGTTCTGACCCCAATTTTTTTCAATCCTTTATTCACCCAATAATTGCATGTATGGAAAGCATGGTAAGAACCATTTGCTTTATAAAAATTATCATGTTCGGTATAGCCCAAATTTGGGAGCAAGTCAATTGCTTGTTTTTGATTAAGGTCAAAAGCCGTATAAATAAAGTCGCAAAGTTGAAGATATTGTGAATTGGATAATACCACTTTGGCAACCCGTAATTTGTCATAAGGCAATTCCTCGTAACCCGTTATGTGCATAAGAGTTGGCGTATTAGGATTTAATAATGCGTTGGCAGCTATTTGAGGAGACAAATTTTCCCATTCATCCAGTTCTACATAAAAATTCCAATCTCCCCAACCTAAACCCAAAAAAGGATAATCCTGAATTTTTTTAGCAAAAGGTTGACTATCAATGAGTTGATGCCAATTGAATAAATGATTTTTAGTAGGTAGAATAAAATCTACGTGCATTCCATTTGTGGATAGATAGATTTCAATTCCGTTTCGGGTAGGCCGATATTTTGAATTAACAGGAATTAAAGCACCAAGTGGCAATAGTAATAGATAAACGACTACTAACAAGAAAACTAAAGCAAATAATAAGCCTACTACTTTTAAAATAATCATTGGGGCTAGTGTATCATTAAATAATGCTGCAATTTAAAATAAAGCTGCGAAATAAAGGAAAATTCTAGGTTAATAAAATGGAAGGGTTACAAAAACTAATCAGAATTCACTACAACATTCTGCCTAGCTCACTACCAAAATTTCATAGTTGACCAAGAGTGATGAAATAACATTTATCCAATCGACCGTTTTTACCGCATATTCACAAACAACAATCTTAAACAAAAACACTAATTAAAACCATAAATTATGAATACCAACAGCTTTGAAAAAATACCAGAAGGTGGACCCGAAACGAAACAATCTGCTTTATTTAACCTCGCCATTATCATTATGGGAACGGTTAGTTGCTATACGACCGCAATGGGTTTAACGCCAATGTTGGGCAATCAATTATTTTCTATTGCCGTTGCCGCAGCTTTAAGTTTAATCATGGTTGCCATAGCCCTGCAACTCCCCAAAGCTTATCAAGAAAATAGACAAGCAGGAATGATATTGAGCTATGTATTTGTCGCCGCTTTTAGTGTATTGCTTAATTATAATTTCATTTTTGGCAAATTCTCTGCCGAAAAGATTTTATACAAAGAGTTAGCAGCCCATAAAGATGCCTTCTCAGACTTAATGGAGACAGGAGAAGCAATGGCAATAAGTAAATATGACTTAGAGGCTTTAGCAATAGTCGCAAAAGAAAAACGGTCTATTGCAAATGAAGAATTTCAAAATAATATCCATCCTGGAAAAGGAAAAATTCACCGACAAAAGGACCAAATTGCCCGAATAGCAGAGCAACAATTAACCGCCAATCAAGAAAATTACGATGCCCTAATCAATCCTATCAAGGCAGATATGGATACTATTTTGATGACTACGAACGCCGCTTTGGCGCAAGCAGATTGGGAAATTTATGGTCAAACAATACCACTCTTGACGACTGCCCATAATAAGTTGGGTAGTAAATTAAAAAGTCAACTACCCACATTCGCCTTTGAAACAAGACGATTTGAGAATAGGGATATTGGACAATTGAGTCATTCTTTAGGGTCGATGTTTTCTGCCAAAAAGAATGGAGGTGACCCTTTTGCGGTTGCAGTGGCCTTAGTATTAGCTATCTTAATTGACTTCATTATTTTGTTTGCCATCATCGTCTTAAATCGTCCAGCTACGGCAGAAAAGAAGAGTAGGCAAAAAGATAAAAAAGCGTTTCAAGGCTTTTTATCAACAAAAAATATTACCCAAGAACCACTAATTGTAGAGCGAAATTTCTAAACATGCTGTATTCGACGAGACTGTCTCATAAGTCAATTTTTGAAAAAAGTCACCAATTAAAATTCTGAATTTTATCATTGCACAGAACTTTTCCCCCTTTGGAGAGGGGGAGGGGGAGGAATTCGATACTTTATTCGTTTTTCCGAATTCAGTTTTTACTTATGAGACAGCCTCGTTTGGTCAAACAAAATTGTTTGAACAAAATGAGCAATCATTAATAAATAAAAGCCCTCACACTATTCTAAAGTAGAGGTCATTCCCTTAAACCGTTTTAAGTATAACCCCAATTAACAATTTCTCATTTATGCGCAAAATAGCCGTTCATTTTTAAAAAATGAACGTGCTATTTCTTAACAACCTTAAAAATAAACAAGCATGGCTAACTATCATATTTCAGATTTTAATTCAGACAATCCATCAACAGGAAATACCGTCAATGATGACTTTACCGTAACGACTTTGAAGCGTCCGAAAAAGAAAACGCCTCCTAAATCGATAAACGACCATTTTGCAGAAGACAATGACGATGAAAAGGAGGAATACGAAACTTTCGATGACGACTCCATTATGGCAGAATTTAGAGATTCTTTTTCTATTGAAAATAAGACAGCTCCTGCTACTTTTCCCGTAAAGGAAGAAATCGCAGCATCTCCTCCTCCTAATCGACCATTAATCGGTGGACTTCCTCGAATCCCAATTATGATTGGCAAAAAGCGTAAGGAAAGAAAAGTATTAAAAAAAGAACACACCTCTTTACAAGCCAAGAATAGCAATTTCATTTTTGTTTTTGGTTACACAGGTTCAGGTAAAACGACGGTATTGGGCGCAATTGACTTATACATTCGTAGAAAATATGCCAAGACTATTAATCCAACGGGGAACAAAGACGGCATCAACCATATCAATAAAATAGTCAGAAATATTACCTTTGGTGAGTTTCCTAATGCTACTCCCGCAGGTACGATTGTAGAATACGATGTCGCCTTAACGCATCCCGTCAGTGATGAAACAGTGAACTTAACTTTCATTGAAATGGCAGGCGAAGATTTGCGAAAAATCAATACCGATGATGAAGATAGCGGTACAGGAGAGTTGCGTTCAGAGATTAAAAAATACTTGACTTGTCCAGATATTTCTATCTCCTTTTTATTAATTGCCGACTACAAAGAAAGAGTAGAATCCCTAAAAGAGGATGATTTATTTATGAATTTCTTTGGCTATGTGCGCAATTTAGAAGTGCCACTCAAAAACGTAGGAGTTATCGTTTCTAAATTTGATAAAAACGTAACAGACCGCTTATTTTTAAATGATGTAGTAGAAGATTATTTACCACAAACTCGTCGATTTATGGATAATAAAAGCATCATAGAAAATGCCAAGATTTTCCCTTTTTCTATTGGTGAAGTCGTGCAAGAAGAAGGAGACGAACCTCGAATTACAGCGATAGATTTGCGAGATACCGATGCAGTTGTTAATTGGTTATTTGATTCTTTTTCTGAATTTAATACAACAACGCCAAGCTGGTCTTGGAAAAGTATGTTGGGGTTATAGGAATGAAACTCAAATTTATGATTGGATTGACTTCAAATAGCCACCACAATTAAAAAAGAAAAATACTTATTCAGTAGATTAGAGAGTAGAGACCATTTCATTGAGAGAAAAGAGACAAACCAAGGATTATCAACAATTTTTTCGGTTTTTTACCGAAAAATTAAAAGGTTTACCGATTGCTATCTCTTTTCTCTAATCTCTGCTCTCTATTCTGAATAGTCACAAAGAAAATATAAAATTATCCAAGATGAACACCACCAATACCACCACCTTCTCTATCATTGCCTTTGGCAAACAAAGAGGGCTTCAAGTATTTCACCAAGCAGGTTATCAAGGCTTGAACCAAGAAAAATTAATAGAGTATTTACAATTAGATTTAGCAGAAATGCCTTTGCGAAAAGGCGAAGTTTTGTATAGCAAAATACTGTTAAATGTAGGAGGGGTACTACATACTATTTTTATCAAATATCATTTTGCCTTAGATGCTTATGGTCGAAAAGGATTTCGGGCAATAGGAATTGGCTTGAAGGGGAAAAAGATTAAAAATTGGGAAGATGCCATTCGGATTGCAAGTATATTGAATGCTTTGCCGCTCTACGAATTTTCAGCAGTAGATTATTATTTGAATCAGTTGGAAGCCTTACCTACAGAGCGAATTCAGGGAAACCATATTTTAGAACAAGTCCCTTATTTATTTCCTTCAATTGATGCTATGAGTGAATTGGAGTTGGCGACTTTTATTTATATCTCCTTATTCGAGGCGAGTGAATTGCCGAATTTAGCCAAATTATACTTGACTAATGCTCAACATATTTTAAGCGATTCCCATCATCCGATGTATGAAATAGTAGAATCCAGTGATTTTGACAAATATGTTACTTCTTTTGGCTACAGCTTATACGAGCGACAAGTACAAAATTTGGAGCAGAGAGCGGAATCAGTTAACTAAAAACCTGATAAACGACCAAAGCACTCAAATAAGCTAAACCAGTCATAAAGAAAAACTGAATAATCGGCCATTTCCAGCCACCCGTTTCTCGTTTGACAACCGCTAAAGTACTCATACACATCATGGCAAAAATATAGAAAACGAGTAAGGATAAAGAAGTCGCAAAATTATAGGTAGGTTTACCCGTTAATGGATTGGTTTCTTTTGCCATTCTTTCTCGAATAGTGCTTTCGTCGTCCGTACTTCCGATACTGTAAATAGTAGCCATTGTTCCAATGAAAACTTCTCTAGCCGCAAAGGAGGTAATCAATGCAATGCCAATTTTCCAGTCGTAACCGAGTGGTTGAATAGCAGGTTCAATAAATTTACCAAGGTGGCCTGCATAAGAAGCTTCTATTTGTTTGCCAGCTACTAAATTAGCCGTTGCGGCTGCGTCTAGATTATTTTGCGTAGCTAAGGAAATCGCTTCTTGTTCCGCCAATTCCATTTTGTTGCTAGGACCATAGGATGCCAATGCCCAAAGAACAATAGAAATAACAAAAATGACTTTTCCTGCTTCGATGATAAACGTTTTTAATTTTTCGTAAACATTTAGGAAAACATTTTTGAAAACGGGCATACGGTATTCGGGCAATTCCAGCATTAAGAAACTACGCTCTTCCGTTTTTAATATTTTTTTAAAAACCCAAGCCGACCCCAAAGCAGCAATAATACTCACGATGTATAAGCCCATAAAAGCCAAGCCTTGCTGATTGAAAATACCCCAAATGGTAGCAGTAGGAACAACAAAACCTATTAAAACCGTATAGACTGGAATCCTTGCAGAACAAGAAATAAATGGGGCGACTAAAATCGTAATTAATCTTTCTTTCCAATTGCTGATGGTTCGAGTAGACATCACCGCAGGAATCGCACAAGCCCCACTAGAAACGAGCGCAACAATACTCCGAC
Organism: uncultured Saprospiraceae bacterium; assembly: GCA_964392805.1. GTDB lineage: Bacteria > Bacteroidota > Bacteroidia > Chitinophagales > Saprospiraceae > JAFMDF01. The sequence continues at coordinate 1,889 of CAYMSC010000181.1, read as the reverse complement.
CATTCATACCAAAGCGCTGCATGACATTATCAAACATAAACACCGCCCTAGCCATATAGCCTACTTCTTCCAAGATGCTAATTAGAAAAAATAGAATGGCAATTTGAGGGATAAAAATCAGAATGCCTCCTAAACCAGCAATAATACCATCGGTCAATAAACTTCTATACCAGGTATCTGGCATTAAAGAATTAATCGTTTCGGTCAAACTAGCAAAGCCAGTTTCTATCAAATCCATAGGAAAGGCAGACCAAGCGTAAATGGCTTGAAAAACAATCAACATAAAAATAAAAAAGATGATTGGGCCCCATATTCGATGCGTCACTACATCATCTATTTTTTCCGTAAGGGTAATTTTATTGGCATCCGTTCGCTTGATTGCTTTTTTTAGCATCGGCGTAAAACGGTCAAAACGCTGCATGACTTCTCGAACTTGATTCGCCAAGCGGTTGAAGTTATTTTCTTTAACAAGTTGACCAATTTGGTTTTTATCTTCAGCAGGTAGAAAATTTAAGGTCGTCGCATTTTGCGCCCATAGTAAGGCTTGAAATGGATTTTTTAAGGAATAGTTTTTTTGTATTTGTTGACTTACTTCTTTTTCAACATCAGAGAACTGATAAAATGGTTTTGGCGCAGTAAAAGGTTGAGCAATTAATTCATTGATTGCTGCATTAAATGCTTCAAAGTTATCACCGCTGCGACCACTAATGGCGACGGTGGGAACTTGAAAAGCTTTGGCAATGGCTTTGGTATCATAGGTTATATTCTGCGCAGCGGCAGCATCCGACATATTCAAAGCCAAGACCATCGGAATGCCTAAATCCTTCACTTGAGAGAAGAGCAAAAAGTGTTTTTCTAGTTGAGTAACATCCGCAATGTAAATGATGGCATCAGGATAAAATTCATCCTTAGGATTGGCTAAGATATTTAAAACCACTCGTTCGTCTTGAGAAGTAGGATAGAGGTTATAGGTGCCGGGCAGGTCAATTAAAGTAGCTGGTTGCCCATTGGCTAAAGCTAATTTACCCAACTTTTTATCAACCGTAACACCTGGGAAATTGCCTATTTTTTGGCGAAGTCCAGTAAGTTGATTAAAGACGGTAGATTTGCCGCAATTGGGATTTCCCAAAAGGGCAATAGTGAGTGTTTGGGTGGCAGGAGTTTTTAGCTCAACATTACGCATGCTGCTTCTTTATTTCTAATGGCAAATTGTTGATTATCCGCTTTGATGTAAATCGCACCGCCAAAAGGTGCTTTTCTAACCATTTTCACCGTACTACCGGGAAGGATGCCCATAGACATCATTTTGCAAGCTGTTTCTTCATCAGAAAAAGATTGTATCGTCCCACTTTTACCCGGTTCCAAAGCATTTAGGTTAATCATAAATTTGCAGTGTTTTTATTTTGACTAATTCTAAATAAGGCAACAAATGTAAGATAAAATTTCGTTTGAGCTAAGGAAAAATGATTTTTTTACCAAAGAGACGACGAAAAAATAAATTAGTCGATTTTAAAATGTGACCCCGTACGGGTGAACCGCATAGCGGACGGGATGCTTTTTAATGGGTTGAAAACCTATGAAAAAAAGACTCCATTTAAAATCCAGAAGACTAAGTAACGGTAAAACAATAACTCCGCCATTTGGACGGTCTCTTTTGCCCTCATTTTTCCTTAAAAAATATTTCCGTAACATGGGGCGAAAGCCCTATGGAATAGAAATGCGGAAAAAATGCTAGCTCTGAAGGAGCGACCTAAAAACATCGGAGGATTTATATCGCACCTTTGGCGCTATATTTCGGTATGCTTTAGATACATTGGGTTATCACCCAATGCTGTCATATGCCGCACCTTTGGTGCTCAATAATTTTTCTTTGCGTAACATCAGTTAGT
>CAYMSC010000180.1:0-11324 GCA_964392805.1 uncultured Saprospiraceae bacterium | reverse complement strand
GAACCAAAATAAGCTCGTCCAGATGACCAACTTATTATTTCGTCGTTACTTAAAGAAGTTTATTTGAGTTACAACTAAATAAATTAGAGCATGTTTAAATTTTCATGATTGAGCGAAAGTGAGCAAATTTTATTTTGTAGTAGGCAAAAATTTTTAGCATCCTTTTGGCTGGTCAAAATTTTTAACTTAAGCTAAGAAATAAAGATTCGGATGAGCAAACACCGTTTGTGAACCGTTTACGGACGGGATGCTTTAGATAAAATTTGCCACTTGTAGCCAGTTGATGGAATTTTAAACATGCGCTTACTTGGTCAATTGCATGCAAATCCATTCACCTTTTTTAATTACCTTGATAATAGAAAAACCTATTTTTTCAACGGTAGCTGTTAAAAGGTCTAAATCTGCATCCAAAACACCAGAAATTAATACTTGTCCGTTCTGCTTTGTTTTTAGAAATAACGTTGGGAGGGAATTTAAAATTACATTTCGATTGATGTTTGCCAAAATAATATCAAAATCAAGGGTATTATCTACTACTGAAAGTTCTCCAAGCAAGGTTTTTACTTGAGTAATTTCATTTTTCTGACAATTTTCAATCGTATTTTCATAGGAAAGCGGGTCATAATCTACTGCGATAATAGTATCTGCGCCCATTTTGGCGGCTAGAATGGCTAAGATACCCGTACCACAACCATAATCAAAAACAACTTTATCTTTGAAATCTAGCGTTTGCATCACTTCAATCATGGACATCGTTGTTTCATGGTGTCCAGTTCCAAAAGCCATTTTAGGGTTAATCGTAATTTCGTGGCTTACCTTATCAAAGGTAGGATGAAAATCTGCTCGAATACCACAAAAATCAGCTATCTGTATTGGTTGAAAATTAGCTTCCCAGACAGCATTCCAATTTTGATTAGGAATTAACTTTGATTTATAAGAAAAATCAAATTGGTCGGCTAAATTTTTAATAACCATCTCGTCATACTGTTCTTCTGGAATATAGGTTTTAAATCCAAAATCATTCTCTTCAAATCCATCAAATCCTTGTTGGCTTAATAAAGCTAATATCACCTCTCTATTTTCGGCATTCGTCGTAATACTTATTTTATAGTAATTTATTGATTGGTGCATATGATGGATTTTGCCTTAACGTCGAATTCTCTTATCAAATAGTTCAAATTTCGAGCCGCAAATGTAAGAATTCAGATTAGTAATTACAAATAACATCTATACCAATAATTAGGAGGACATAGATATGCCAAATCTCTGAAATTTTACAAGATGCACAACTCTTTTTAAATAATAATTGATGTTACGCACAAGCACCAAAGGTGCGACATATATTAACATGGGACGAAGCCCTATGGAAAATGAATGCTGTTGAATCGCTAGCTCTGAAGGAGCGACATAAAACAGGACTCTATTATTGATATATCGCACCTTTGGCGCTTTCTTGTATTATTTTCTAAAATCATTGGGTTTACACCCAATGCTACGATATGTCGCACCTTTGGTGCTGATTAATTTTTCTTTGCATAACATCAGTAATAATTGATTTGCAAAAGTCCCAACTGAATAAAATATCATAATCTTTGGTGAAACGACAGGGTAAATAAACACTAGCTAGATTTATACAAAGAAATTCGTAGCAAACTAGTGTCGTAAATATTCATTTTTTTAATCTAATATTTTTGGCAAGAACCTTGCTGTAATATCATAAGCACTCGCAATCTTTCAAATCAATCCTTAAATCTAAGCCCCTTATAATAATTTAGGCGCACCCCTTTAATTAAAAAATAAACCCCCAGATAAATTATCGGCGTTTCTGGCACTTTCATAACATTATATTTTCTAATATGAAAATAATGCGACAATTGCCATTCCACCGATAGGTACTTGATAGTTTTGGTTATAAAATAGTCAAAAGAGTACAAAAACTATCATTCCCCCTCTGGTTATCTTCCTCCTTTAAAACAACCAGTTCTAATTAGACAAAAACGCAATATTGTTAATTTTCTAAAGACAAAAGAATGTACATGAGACAAACTCTACTATTCTTTTTATTTGCAATAACTGTTTTTCAATTAGAGGCACAGAGACATCAAGAAAACACCCCTTGGCAGAAGCAAGAGCTTCAAAACTTGACCGCTGGTACCCTAGCAGAAAATGGACTATCTGTAAGTAAATTTAAAGTATTTAAACTTAATGAGCCACAGCTTAGTCAACCACTAAGTAGTATGGAGATTAATGCAAGAAATGGTCATCCAAACACGGTACTTCCTTTTCCTTCAGTCGACGGACACCTTCGTCGTTTCAACGTAAAACCATCCAATACTTTACATCCTGACTTAGCAAAAAAATTTCCTACTATTCAAACTTTTGAAGGCGTAGGGATAGATGACCCTACAGCTAGTATTCGTTTTGAAATTACGCCAAAGGGCTTTTCAGGTATGGTATGGTCCGCGCAGTCTGGAACAGAAATAATTCAATTAATCCAAGAAGATAATCAACCAGAAAAATATATTGTTTATAATAAAAAAGCTGCTAGTAGGCACTCAAAAGGTCACTTCAATTGCAGTACACACGACAAAGAAGACCATTTGGAAGTCATTGCAAAAAATGCAGCCCAAGGTAGTAGTAATGATGGTGTCCTTCGGACCTATCGTTTTGCATTAGCGGTCACAGCAGAATACACAGAAGCCTTTGGTGGAACTAAAGCGGATGCTATGGCAGCAATGGCTACTACGATGAATAGAGTAAATGGTATTTTGAAAAAAGAAGTCGCCGTAGAATTACAGTTGGTTCCTAACAATGACTTAATCATTTTCACGAATCCTAATACAGATGGCTTTACCAATAATGATAGTGGGAGTTTGTTAGATGAAAATCAAACCATTGTCGACGCTACCATTGGCAATGAAAATTATGACATTGGTCATGTGTTTTCTACAAGTTCTGGTGGTGTGGCTTATTTAGGTTCGACTTGTATCAATTCGATAAAAGCAGGTGGTGTTACGGGTCTACAATCTCCTCAAGGAGATGCTTTCGATGTTGATTATGTCACCCATGAAATAGGACACCAACTAGGGGCTAATCATACACAGAATAATGATTGCGCTAGATCTTTTGCTACTTCTTTTGAGACAGGAAGTGGGTCTACGATTATGGGCTATGCAGGAATTTGTTTCCCTAATGTTCAGAACAATAGTGATGCCTACTTTCATAGTATTAGTATTAATCAAATTAAAACATTTACGACAAATGTAGCGGATGATTGTGCGATTAAAACAGCTACGAATAATACCAAACCAACCGCAGATGCAGGGGCAGATTATACCATTCCGCATTCGACACCTTTTGAATTGGAAGGGATAGCTACAGATTCAGAGGCTGATGCGCTTACTTATGCTTGGGAGCAAATAGATAGAGAAGCGGCTCCGATGCCGCCCTTGGCGACTTCTAATAATGGTCCTGCTTTTAGGTCTCTTTTTCCGACAAGTAATCCGATTAGACAGTTTCCTGCTAAGGGAACGAATAAAGACCACGTAAATAGTACTTGGGAAGTGCTTTCTAGCGTGGAACGTAGTTTTAAATTTAGGTTAACCGTTAGAGATAATAATAGTACTGGTGGAAATACTGCTAGTGATGATATGACCATCAATGTGGCTGGGAATACTGGCCCGTTTAAAGTTATTGCCCCAAATGGTGGTGAATCGCTTGCGGCAGGACTCAACCATGAAATCACTTGGAGCGTAGCAGGAACAAATAATGCACCTGTTAATTGTAGCAATGTAGATATCTATCTTTCGGTAGATGGTGGGGAAACCTACCCTATTGTTTTAGCCGAAAATGTAGCGAATGATGGTTCCGAAAATGTTTTCATTCAAAACACTATCGCTACTCCTACTGCTCGAATCAAGATTAAAGGAAGAGATAATGTATTCTTTGATGTTTCTGATAATAATTTCCAAATCACGGAAGCGCAAGCTGGCTTTGATTTAGCACTAACACCTAATCCTTTAACTATTTGTCAAGGAAGTGGAGCGGCAGTAAGGGTCGAAATTATTGGCATTGAGGATTTTTCAGGCACGGTGGATTTAAACGCTCAAGTACCCAATTCTTTCGGAAGTTCCGTATTTTCTAATTCTTCGGAGCTTGCTGAAAATGAGATTCTTTTAACTATTAACACCACTACAAATACACCTGTTGGTACTTATAATGTAGGGGTAACAGGTACAAGTGGTGCATTAACTTTAACAAAAAATATTTCGGTTATCGTCTTGCCTCAAACGCCTTCTACTGTTTCGCTATTATCACCTGCTACAAATGAACAGGAAGTGCCTATTATTCCAAGTTTTAACTGGGCGGCAAGCGATACAGGAAGTGCTTATAATTTTGAATTATCAAAGAATGGTGATTTTTCGTCCACCGTTTATACGGAAAACGATTTATCAGGCACTAACTATACACTACCCATCAGTTTGGAAAATGGCGTCACTTATTATTGGCGAATTCAAGCAAATAATCAATGTAATATTGGGGACTTTTCTGAAATTAGAAGTTTTACGGTTACCAATAATCTTTGTCAAATCTTTACGAATGATGAAGACATCACTATTTCATCAGGTGCGCCAAGTGTTGTCAGTTCGGATATCATTGTTTTAGAAAATGGATTGGTCAATAGTGTGAAAGTTGGATTAGATATTAATCACTCTTGGGTTGGAGATTTAACCGTCACCCTTCAAAGTCCTTCTGGAAAAAGAGCAGTGCTTTTCCAAGAAATTTGTGGCAATGAAGACCGCATTATCCTTGAATTTAGCAATGAAGGAATTACAAATATAGATTGTAATCAATTGACCGCTGGAACGCTAACCGCTCCTTTGGATAATTTCAATATTTTTGATGGAGAAGAAATTAATGGAACTTGGTCCTTATTTATTGCAGATGGTGTAGATTTAGACGGCGGAACTTTAGAAAATTGGAGTTTAGAACTTTGTAGAGCAGTAGAAAATGCGGAACCACTAAATGTCCTTATTAGCAACACCAATAGTCCAGTTTGTAATGGCGGAACAACGGGGAGTATTCAAGCATCCGTTGCTGGTGGTGTTCCAGATTATACCATCGAATGGAGTCATGGTGCTAATCAACTGACTTTAAATAACTTAGGAGCAGGAACTTATGAGGTAACAGTGACAGATGGAAATGGGACTAGTGCTTCTGCTACTGCTGTTTTAACAGAACCTATGCCTATCGTCTTAGAACAGATTGTTCAAGATGTTACTTGTAATGGTATTAATAATGGTAGCATCCAAGTTTTCCCAAGTGGCGGAACACCAGGTTATCAATACAATTGGGCAAATGGCGTTAGACAATTTAATAATTTAAATCTTCCCGATGGAACCTATCGTGTCACGGTTACGGATGGAAATAATTGTACAGCAACGGCTAATTATTCTATAACAGAACCAACGCCTATTGAATTATCTTTTAGTAGTAACAACGCATTAAACGGAGTTAATGGAAGTGTAGCATTAACTGTTACAGGTGGTACTGGAGATTATGAATATGATTGGTCTAGTGGCGCAACAACTAGAGATGTCGAAGGTTTAGCTCCTGGTATCTTTTCTGTGGTAGTAACAGACGAAAATGGCTGTACAGAAGAAGGAGAAGTTACGGTTATCACAGAAAATACAACTAGCCAAGATTGTTATAGCGTGACTATAAATATTACCTTAGACAATTATGGAGAAGAAAATCAATGGGATTTAAAAGATGGCAATGGCGAAATCATTGAATCTGTTGGTCCATTTAATAACTTTGAAGATGGAGCAGTCCATGCCACAACCCTTTGTTTACCACCAGGTTGTTATGATTTTACCATTTTCGACCTTTGGGGAGACGGAATGTGTTGCTCCTATGGACAAGGAGGCTATCAAGTAATTGAAGATGCTACTGGAATAGTATTAGCGAATGGTGGTAGTTTTAGTTTGGAAGAAACTAAAAATATTTGTGTTCCAACCTCTACTACTTCTTCTGCTAACATCATTGAATATTGTGGTGCTGTAGGTAGAAATACATTGTATGAATGGATTGAAACAGTAGAAATTGCCAATCAAACTTTTAATTCAGGAGATAATGATGGCTATGGAGATTTTTCTAATACTGAAATAACCGTAGCTATTGGCGGAACACTGCCTTTAGTTTTTACCCCGGGTTTTGGCTTTTTTGAATATCATGAAAATTGGCAAGTTTGGATAGATTATAATGGAGACGGAGATTTTGAAGATGAAGGAGAAGCAGCTTTCCTTATTTCTGGTAACGGTGTCGTTGATGGCGTAATAGGCATTCCTTTAGATGCAGTACCCGGAAAAACTAGAATGAGAATCGCCATGAAATGGGGGGAATTAATTGAACCATGCGAATCTTTCAGTTGGGGAGAAGTAGAAGACTATACCCTAAATCTGCAAGGTGGAGCTACTATTGGTTCAAGAAATCCATTAGGAGCCGTTACAAAAACATTTGCTACGGGCAAACCTGTTACTTATACCATCCAAGAACGGGAAGCAATACTTGATCTCCAGCTTTTTCCAAATCCAACTTCAGATGAATTAAATTTGGAATGGGAAAGCCAACAAGATAGAATTTACGAATTATCCATTTACAATAGTTTAGGACAATTACAAAAATACCAACAAATGCCCACTCACACCGGTCCGAATAAAACAACGTTATCCGTAACAGCATTTCCAGTTGGGGTCTATATGCTCCAATTGCGAAATGAGGATAAAGTAATTACAAAAGAATTTGTAATAACGAATTAATCGTGTTTTAAATTAATTTAATGAAGGGAGGCAGTTTTGTCTCCCTTTTTTTGTCGTAATTGTCAATCAATAAAAAGTACTACCTCCTAAAAAATCTGTCTAATAGTTCACTTCACATCTTAACTTTTATCGCCCCTTTCTTGCTAACCAAAAAATATACCCACTAATGATTATATCAAACCCAATACATGCTTCGATATAAGTTAAACCATAAATATGGTATCTATAACCTCCATTCAGATTCAATCACCATTCCTCCAATTTATGATTTTATAGGGGAAAAATATAAGCCTAGGATACAGTATGAATTTGTTGGTTTCATTAAAAAAAAGTATTTTCTAATAGACCCAAAAATTGGAACTTCTACTCTTATTCAAACTAATCCATTTTAAATTAGTTCCTTAGAAATTATTTTCTGCGCAAACTTGGCAAGAGTTACCTCTAAAGAATTGATAGTCAAGAGGTCAGAAGTCAGACCAAAAAGCAAGCTTTTTTGTCAGAAGTCAGACGTGTTGCAGATGCCAAATCTGACTTCTGACAGTTTATGAAATGGACGGTCTGACTTCTGACCTCTATGGTACTGGCTTCGCCAGGTTAGGGAGCAGGAAATAAATAAAGTATCAGAAGATGTAGTTTTAGTTTGTTCTTATTCAAGGCATGAAGAAGTGTAAGCTTCTGAACCGCTTGCGGACGGGATGCAACGAAGTTATGCCTTCGCATAATGAGTATTTCGACAACGCAGAAGAAGGGCAAAACAAAAATTTGCTATATCTTGCATAGGTATTATTATTTCGAACGATTTCTTATGAAGAATAAAGTAAAATCAACCGTACAAAATTTGCCTTTACTGGTGAAGTACCTACTCATTTTTGGTGTGGTGGCTTTTATCAGTTTACTCTTTCCCAATAATGTGAAATTTAAGTATGAGTTTCAAGAGGGACAGTCCTGGCGCTATCCTGATTTAATCGCACCTTTTGATTTTGCCATTCAAAAAACGGATGAAGAATTGAAGGCTTCTATGGACCAAATTAATGGGGATTTTTCTCCTTATTATGAGATGAATATGGATGTTGTCAAACAAGAAAAAGGCAATTTTCTAGAAGCATTTAATCAGCAAATCGCAGAGCAGCAAGCCGCTAGTCAGTTCGTTGATGTCCTACGCAGTCCAGATAAATACAAAGAATATGGTTTACAATTGTTAGACCGATACTTTAAATTAGGCATTATTGCTAATGACCATCCTTACCAAGAAAAAGGAGATGATTTTGTGATTAATATTATCAAAGGGAACACAGAATATCGGCAAACTTTACAAAATATTTTAACTAAAAAAGCCGTCTTAGATTTGATGGGAGATTCTCTCCCCTATGCTCCACTAAAAGAACCAGAATTTATTTTCCCATTGATTGAAAATGCTTTTCAGCCGAATTTATTTTTTAGTGAAGCTTTAACCAAACGGTATAAAGAGGAACAACTCAATAGTATAGCAAGGACTAAAGGGAAAGTAAAAAAAGGCGATTTGATAATCCCTAAAGATGGTATTGTCACGGAGCAAATCTATCAATCTTTAATTTCCTATAAATCTCAATACGAAGCAGAAGTCAGTCAAAATAAAACCCATATCGCTGTTTTTGCAGGCTATTTCCTCTTGACCAGTTTAATTATTGGCGTCTTTCTACTCTACTTGCGTTTGGAAGCATGGGAAGTCATGGAAAAATTCAATCGACTTTTATTCATCTTGATGTGGATAATGCTTTACAGCTATTTGGTGTATTTAATTGAATCTTTTGAAGATTTGAATGCTTGGCTTATTCCTTTTTGTGTAGTGCCGATTGTTATCAAAAGCTTTTACAATGACCGTATTGCTTTATTTATTCACATCTCTATCGTATTGATAGCCAGCTTTTTATCTTCTCTGGGATATGAATTTACCTTTTTGCAAATCTTAGCAGGTATTGTAGCCGTACTAACGAGTAAAGAAACACGATGGTCTACTTTTTTCTTGTCCATTTTTTATATTATGCTCACGCTAGGTTTAGGCTATCTAGGACTTTCTTTAATAAAAGAAGGAAGCTTATATACGATTGATTGGAGTAATTACGCCTACTTATTTACCAGTGGCATTTTGACCCTCTTGGCTTTTCCACTTATCCCATTATTAGAACGTGTTTTTGGTTTTACTTCTTCCATTCGATTACAAGAGTTATCAGACTTGAATAGACCGCTGCTCAAAAAATTGTCCCTCGAAGCACCGGGTACTTTACAACATTCTTTGCAAGTGGCTAATTTGGCAGAAGCTGCTGCTACAGAAATTGGCGCTAATCAATTATTAGTCAAAGTAGCAGCCCTTTATCATGATATTGGCAAAACGATTCAGCCATTAAATTATATTGAAAATCAAAATGGACAAAACCCACATGATAATTTCACCGCCATGGAAAGTGCCAAAGTCATTATCGACCATGTTTCGGAAGGAGTCATTCTAGCAAAAAAATATCGTTTGCCTACTATCTTGGTCGATTTTATTAAAACCCATCATGGCACAACAAAAGTGGAATATTTCTATAGAAAATATTTAAAAAATAACCCTGACAAAACAGCTAATTTAATTAACTTCTCCTATCTAGGCCCAAAACCAACGACTAAGGAGCAAACGATTCTGATGTTAGCGGATTCTATAGAAGCGGCGAGTAAAAGCTTGAAAGACCCTTCTATTGAAGAAATTAGCAACTTGGTAGACAAATTAGTCGACTACAAAATAAAAAATGAACAATTAACCGAATCGGAGTTAAGTTTTGAAGAATTGGAAAAATGCAAAAACGTATTTAAGCAATTATTGAAGAGTATTTTACACGTACGGATTGAGTATCCAGAAGAGGTTAAACCATAAGTTTTCAATCTCAATTTCAAAAAAATAGCGCATACCCTTGAGGTTGAAATTGAAGTTGAGGTTTCCCACCTTCGGCGGGAATTGAAGTTGAGGTTGAGATTGAGATTTAAAAAATTATCGACATTTCAAAATATTGATTCCGATTTGTATCGGAATTGGTTTTAAAATTTACGTAAAAGCCTATAGCTATCCTTTAATTCAAGCTAGACAAATCGCCGTCCTCTCCTCCTGGCACTTCCATAAATCGAATTTGCAATTTATAGCGTTTATTCAAAGTCGCAACAACAGGACTAAACATCAAATCCATCAATTCTACGGCCTCTTGTTTTGCTTGAGCCATAATATCACTATTAATGGCATCCGTCCTAAATTCACGGCGCAATAAATTAAAGTTTTTATTAAAATCTTCGTTTTGTACTTCTCGCAACCAACCCACGTCCAAATTTTCAACTTTAGGGTAAACCTCGTGGGATAAAATTTGTGGTTCAGGCAAAGTTACCGTTACCGTATTTCTTGATTCATTTACGGAAATATCAAACAATTCATTCAATTTAAAACCAACCTTCAAAATACTAATGGCTGAAATCTCAATATTCGTAGAAGACACATTCACCCCTAAAACATTTGTTTTTAGCTCTGTATTCAAGCCTTTTTTATCTCTAACTTCTCTAGTCGCTAATTCAGAGATTGCTTTTTCTACTTTTTCTTCTAAAAACCCTTTGGCTTTTCCAAAATCGGCAATGGCTGCTTTGGCTTCTAAGCGTTTCATCATCGGCTGCAAACCTTCTTTTAATGCTACACCACAGGGCGTCTCCACATATTTTCCCGCCCCTGCTAAGGGAGAAGAACCTGACTGCAACAGAGAAGTGATGACCGTATTAATAAATGGGCAAGTATATTTTGAAGCCACTTCATTCAAAACTTCCACCGCATTGGCACTTTCCGTTTCATACCATAATTCTTGATAGTTATCCGTCGTATCTTTTAAGGCAACAAAATCTTGAAAATAGAGGTCTTTTAGATAGGAATGATGTTTCTGATATTCAGGTTCTAATTTGGATTTTATTTCGGTGGATAACCCCATTCGATTGGCTACATGTTGTAATAAAGACAAATTAAAATCATAGACTAATTTATCAAAATCTCTTCTATAACGATTCGGATTAGACAAAATAACTAAGGCATCCTCTTCATTTAGATTAGCATCATATTCCGCTGGAATATAGTTAATATGTAACTCTTTGGGAATATGTGTAATTGTTGGATCGCCAATTGGATTAGGTATACTTGGCCTGTAATATTTAAGTAGCACCATTGCTCCCACACTTAATAAAGTAAAAATTAGTGCTTTTTTGCCTATGCTATAAATGCTGCTTGGTTTTTTTACGGGTGGTGGTCCTTGATATTCGTTATCCGCCATGATGAGTTTTATTTTTTAAAAGCCTACGCTTTCTTAAATTTGGTTGTAAAATAAGGAATTTTTATAGACTTTTAGTGGTCTACAAAAAGATGTTTTAGAATGATAAAGGAACGATGAATTCGTTAAATAGAATAGAGGGTCAGATAAAAAAGCGATAAAAATCCGTTGCTAACTTAATCCGTTGCTAAAAAAT
>CAYMSC010000179.1:0-11376 GCA_964392805.1 uncultured Saprospiraceae bacterium | reverse complement strand
ATCAAAAAGTAAGCAAATAATCAAGCTTCGCCAACACATGACACACCGCCGTAATAGAACTAAGCAATAAAACAAAAAGCAATAGCCCTTTTCCGCCAGACAGGCGGTAATAGCTCGTTAGCCCCATTCCTCTTCTTTTCCAAACAATTAAAAAGGGGATGAGGAAAAAAGCAATAAATAGCATGAGTCCTGCGAATCCAATAGCAGCGATGAAACCATGTGGGAAGAAGAAGCTGGCAATGCCTGGGGGTAGAAAAGTAAGGGCGGCTGTAAAAAAACGGCCTTTGGCGGTGTCTTCAAATTTAAAACGGTCGGCGAGGTAGTCGAACAAGCTCAAGCCAACGCCGAGGAAAGAAGAAATAATAGCAAAATTGGAAAAGAAATTAATAGCAGATTGAATAGTGGCACTGCCGATTCTTTGTTCCAAGGCCCCCACCAATTGACCGACGTTGCCACCTGCTTCATTGATGGCGATAAATCCATTTCTTGGAATAATGCCAAACGTAATCGCCAACCAAACAACGTAGGTTAATAATACAATGAGGGAACCAAAAAATAAACTTCCTTTTATTTTAGAAACATCCTTGCCATAATATTTATACAGACTAGGAACAATGGAGGAAAAACCAAAAGAGGTGATAAAATAAGGTAAGCCTGCCCATAAATAGGGGAAATAACTTTCGCCATTAGGGGCTTCGGCAAATAAACTTGCGGTAGAAATAAAAGAGAATCCCCCCGACATAGCAATGATAAAACTGATTGCCATAGCTATTACCAAAATGATGGAGAAACGTCCCACAAACGCCGTACTTGCCCAAACGATTGCTGCCAATAATAGTCCTAATAAAAGCCCTAAACCACCTTGTGTCCAAGGGTTAGTACCGTCTCCGTTGTCCCAACCTAGTGTGTGTACAGACATGTTCCCAAAGGCACTAAAATAGGCGTATAATAAGATGTATAGCAGGAAACAGACAGAAATCCCCATGATGATACGCCAAGTTTTGCCTAAAATGTCCATCACAAAGGTATCAAAGCTTGCGCCTATAGGATATTCTAAACTCACCTCCAATATCATCAAGGACGATAAATAACTGATGAACCAAATCAATATTAGACTTAGAACGGATAAGGGAAACCACATGCCAGAAGCGACAATCGGTAAAGAAAACATGCCTGCGCCAATAGCGGAGCCCGCAGTAATCATCGTGCCAATAAGAACGGATTTTTTAGGGAGAGACATACGAGTAGTTTTGCCTTTTGAAAGATTTTATTATTTAATTTTTTAACTAATATGGTCGCCAAACGATGAAATGCCAATTCGACCTGTACGGATAAAAATAGAAAGACGATTTAACAGCAATTCTAGTAAAAATAGGTTGTACGGATTAGGCGGATTGAGCGGATTTTTACGGATTTTCTAATATAGCTTAAAAAATCCATTTTAATCCGCCTAATCTGCTAAATCCGTACAACCTATACGCTCTAATTTATTATGTTTTTAGGGACTTAGTAGTAAGATAAAAATAAATGCAGATTCTTTAAAGTCGAACGATTAGCTAAAACACTTAAAATGAATCGTTTATTTAACTAATCGTCCGACGAGAATCTCCATTTATTTTTATCGCGTTCCTTAAGTAATTGAACAGATTTAAATTATAAAAGAATTCAATCAAATTTCCTAAAGGAAAAATCCGTGTAAATCCGTTGTATCTGTTCAATCAGTGGTCCAATCCCTATGCTTATGCTACATAGGTTATTTTTCACAAAAGCCCTAAAGCTTAATGTTCGCGCCAATTTTAACCACGCCACCCATAAATCCAAATTGATTTACGTGCCAAGGATATCTAAATCGACCACCTAGATTTACATTAAAATCTGCATCCCCGTTTCTTAATTCATCAGGGAATACATTGAATAGATTATTCGCCGTAAAATTAACATTTACTTTGTCATTAATTTGATACCCAATAATTAAATCAGAAACCACTTTTCCACTATATACCTGATCTAGCAAAGGATCTGTTGGGTGTATTTCAGATACTTCTCCAAAATACGTATTATTGAAATTGAAACTTAAACCACCTGTTTTATAAGAAATACCTACCGATGCTTTTAAGTTCGGTCTACCCGTTTCGATACGACCAACTTCTTCTCTTCCAAAAATATCAATATTATTGTCTGCAAATACAGGAGGGACGGTAATACCTTCTGCATCAACATCAATATCATTCCAGTTTAAAGCTGCGGTAAATCCTAAAGAACCATTATTCCCTGCTCTTACATTGTCTAAATTTAAGACCAAATCAATCCCTTGTGTTTTAGTATCAGCAGCATTGGTGAAAAATACAAAACTTTCCACACCATCTCCTTCTAAACCAGTTCTTACACTATTTCCATCAGGTAAAGCACCTGTGCTAATTTGATTGGTTAATAATACTCTATCATCTACAGAGATATTATAATAATCAAAAGTAGCAGATAAATTATCGGTTAATTTATAAGTTATTCCAGCTGTAAAGTTGAAAGAAGTTTCTACATCTAATTGAGGAACTTGTAATAGATTTCTAGTGACATCACTCACATTATTAAATGTACCTTGTTGAGCTACTTCATTTCCAACCAATAAAGTTTGGATATTACTTAAGAAAATTTGATGCAAAGAAGGTGCTCTAAATCCAGTACTTACAGAAGCACGAATTGCTCCTTTATTGTCTCCTAAAATTTGTCGAGCATTAATTTTCCAAGAAAAATTACTTCTATTATCTCCATCTCCAATACTAGAGTAATTCTCAAATCTGACCGCACCACCGACTAAGAAAGATTCACTAATGTCGTAATCCAACCCTGCATAAACACCCGTATTGGTCCGGCTTTCATCTAAAGCATTGGAAGGCTGTAAACCTGGGAAAGACTGAATACCACCACTAATATAAGAAGCTTCTTCTCCTGCTCGAGATTCAAAACTTTCACTCCTTACTTCAACCCCAGCAGAAAAAGATAAATCACCAAAGTTTTTAGATAAATCTAAATTACCTAGCGTGTTTCCAAATCTATATCCTCCTGGGTCTACTTCTGTTGGACTGCTTGCGCCTAAACCAACATTTACAGAATTAGACACTAAATATTGCACATCATTTGACCCATTTGTCAAACTTAAATCTAAGGTCCAATCATTGAAAAAGAATTTATTACCAACCGTAAAGGTGACGTCCTGTATATCACTTTCAAAAGTAGGCTGGAATCCTTGGAATTCTTGTGTTCTATCGACGTACAAGGGATTGTTTTCCCGTTCAGCACCAACCCCTGGCCAATAAGGCGCTCTATATAAAGCAAATGATTTTCCATATCTAAAAGTATATCCTCCACTTGCATAAAACTCTCCATTCTCATAAGGCAAGCCAAAATTGGCAAAACCTGAATATCTATCTTGCTCTGGAATACCTACAATCATCCCTAAATCTGGGTTAGCTCTTTGCCAATCGGTGTCTCCATCTCTAATTTGTTCTGCTGTCGCCAATACACCAGGTGTAGCGATTTCTGGACCAGCAGCACCTAGTGGAATGGCATCGATAGAATATAAAAAGCCAAATAAACCGTCGCCTTGTGGAGTCCCAGCTCTATTGGTTCTATCCGTATGATAGATATCGCCCGTTAAATTCAAAAAGCCATTTTTTCCTACTTTAAAGCCATGATTGATATCCGCAGCATAATTAAATCCATCTCCTTGGTAAGTAATACCTGTTTCTAAATTAATTTCTGTTTGGTTGACTCTTTCTTTTAAAATAATATTGATTACCCCTGCAACTGCATCCGAGCCATACTGCGCACTTGCACCATCTCTTAATACCTCAATTCGTTCAATAGCTCCTGCTGGAAATGATTTAAAATCAGTTCCTACTTCTCCCCTTCCGGGTGTTCTATTTAAATAAACTTGCGCACTTTGATTTTTTCTTTTGCCATTGATTAATACTAAGGTTCTTGATGGACCTAAGTTTCTTAACTCTGATGGGTCAAAATGAGCAGAAGCATCTGAAATTGTTTGTGGAGTAGAATTAAAAGAAGGCACCTTGTAGTTAATCATTTGATTAACAGATTTCTGACCACTCGCTTTTAAATCCGCCGCATTCAGATTGTCAATCGGTACAGGAGAAGTTAAGATGGTTCTTGGCTTACCACGAGAACCAGTTACTACGACTTCGTCTAATTTTAGACCAACCGCTAAATTTACGGTTATTGCTTCATTGGCAGAAGTAACAGTAATCGTTTGGTCAGCATAACCCGTATAGGTAACTACAATATCTGTTGGTAACTGACTGACAGCAAGAGAAAAATTACCGTCAATATCAGTAACCGTTCCTGTACTTGTTCCTCTTACAAGAACACTTGCGCCAATAAGCGCTTGGTTGTCTTCTGCATCTAGCACCTTACCAGAAATGGTTTGAGCTTGAATTTGAAAGGCAAATAACAGCATTGACAATAATGAAAAAAAGGTTTTGTGTAATTTTTGATGATTCATACGTTAAAAATTTTTTGTTAAAAAACTAGTGATGATTAAGTAGCAGATAAAGAATAAAGTGAACATCCTATATTGATTTCCCACGAATTATTAAAGGGACACGGATATTAGATGTGCAAGTTATTTTTTTAATGTTACTAAGTAAAAACGTTGCTAATAGATTTTAGGAAATTAGGGCGAAAAAGATGTTATTTTAGCCCAAAGGAAAAATTCCCAACAAGTTCTAAAGGTAGCGACAACTTTTGGTAATACATAATATCTTGATGTTATATGTATAATTTAGGAGGAGCGAGCCAAATCTGTTGATAAATGAAATTAGATTGTTAAACCTCAAAGGTAGGCTATTCAAAATTTGAGGTAAAGTTCCCCTAGTTTTGAGTGAGCCAAATCATAAATCTGAAATCATATATTTTACATCATAAATCTATCTAGTTTTTACAGGACAGATGTATGATTTGTGAATTGTGATTTCTGATTTGGATTGCCCTAAAACAACGCAATTTTAACCCCACATTTTGAACAGCCTACCCCGTACGGGTTCATGGTTATAATTTTTTATATTTGTATTAAAGATTATCAGAAAAAAGATTGTAGCCGCGCGCACGCGTTACTATAATATTTTTTTCCGAATAATCTTTATTGTGGAATTTCAAACCATTCTAAACATAGCACTAGTGTTTGACCAAACATGATTTGACGGATAGTAAAGCCTTCAGGCTTTCCGGTCTCTAGCCTTTAGGCTAGACATAAGTTCCCTTCAAAAAATACAGACCTAAAGGTCTTTGACGGGAAAGCCTAAAGACTTTTCTACCGCCCGTCATTTTAAATTTGGTCGAACACTAATATATATTTGGTTTATAACATACCAGTTATATGCAGTTTTAAACTCGAACCTTTTTCAAACTTAAAACATGATAAAACAAACCCTATTCTTCCTATTAATACTATCTTTCTTCAGTAGTTGTGCACAAAATAATTTGGGGTCAATCAAATCGGAAAGTCCAAAAATAAAACCAGTCGATTTAGTCGCTCCTTTAGTGGATGCTGCCAATTCTAGGTGGTTCTTTTTTAATTCAGCAACTAGGCCTTTTGGCATGGTCAATCTAAGCCCTGATATGGTTATTAATGGGGCTTGGAATTCAGGGTATCGCTATCATCAAGATACAATTCGTTGTTTTAGTCATGTACATGCTTGGCAGTTGTCGGCTATTCCTGTATTGCCTACAACGGGTCCGTTTAAAGGACAAGGAGCCCATAAATATGGAATCCGTGGGGAACTAAATCCGTGGGGAATTTATTTAAATCCGTGGGAAAACCACTTTTAATCTATTCAAATTATAGCATATCCGTCATTAAAAATGAATAATTCAATCCTAGCCCTTCTTGGTTCTCCAAATACCTTCTTAGACAAGCTATTCCAATACCTATCTGAAAAAAAGATAACCGTTTCAAACTATGAACTAGACCATATCTGCTATCGAGTAGCAACAGAAGAGCGATATCAAATACTCAAAAAAGCATTGAGTAATTTGGGAGAATTACTAACAGAATCTCAAATTGGTGGCAGAGCTATTGCCTCTATAAAATTAAATGAACCACTTATTTATAAAGATAGAAAAATTGAAGTCATAGAGTTACCAGCCCCCAAGAAAGGTAGTTTTTATAAGGAAGGATTTGAACATGTCGAATTTGTGATAGATGTACCATTCGCCGATTTTATGGTGACCCATTCCCATTTAAACTTTGTCACCAAAGATTTAAAAAAGTCCGTCAATCCAGGCATAACCTTAAAAGAGACGGACTTTTCGGTAAAATTTCATCACCATACTTTAGAATATGTGATTCGCTATTTGGACTAATGTTATAGTAGCTAGGGCATTCTTGCCCGAGTACAAGCTATACAGGCTTGGGTAGGAATGCCCACGCTACATATATTTACGAAAATTCCTTATCCAAAGTCTTCGTTACTGCCTTGATTTCTTGCTCCTTGGATTTCGGATAAATCATTAACACATCACCTTCATCCACAATAATAAAATCATCCAACCCTTTAGCGACTAATAATTTACCTTCGGGCATCCGAATCAAAGAATTGGAAACTTCATCCAAAACGACTTTTCCATTCACCGCATTTCCATGTTCATCTTTAGGCGACTCCACATGCAAAGAATTCCAAGTCCCCAAATCCGACCAACCAAATTCTGATGGAATGGTATAAACATCTTTCGACTTTTCCATAATTGCATAATCTACCGAAATACTTGGCGTAGTAGGGTAGGCCTTATCAATAAAATCTTGTTCGTTTGCGGTATTATAAAACGGTTCGCCATCTTTTAAAATGTTATAAATCTTTGGCGTATGCTGCTTAAATTGTTCTAAAACATAAGCTGCTTTCCAAACAAAAATTCCTGCATTCCACAAATAATCACCACTCGTAACATATTTTTTAGCGGTCGCTAAATCAGGTTTTTCTTTGAACTCCAACACCTTATGAACATTCGTTGTACCTTCTGAGAAATTGATATACCCATAGCCCGTATCAGGTCGAGTCGGTTCAATCCCCAGTGTAACTAAAGCCTCATTTTTGCTCGTAAAATCCAAAGCTTGCTGCAAATAATTCACGAAAGCAGCCTCCTTTAAAATAATATGGTCAGAAGGGGCCACAATGAAGTTAGCATTCGGATTCAGGTTATGCAATTTGAAAGCAGTATAAGCCACACAAGGGGCTGTATTATTTCTGGATGGCTCACAAAGGACTTGATTTTCTGTCAATTCAGGCAAATGTTCCAAGACGAGGTCTTTATACATGCCATTCGTTACAATAAAAATATTAGAAGCAGGACATAATTTCAAAAAACGCTCAAAAGTTTGGCGAATGAGCGATTTTCCAGTACCCATAATATCCAAAAATTGTTTAGGGCGTTCGACCCGACTGGCAGGCCAAAATCGGCTGCCAATGCCGCCTGCCATAATCGCTACATAAGTATCAGAAGCGGAAGTATTTTGCATTTAATTATTTTTCATTATTTCTTAGATAATTGCTTAACGAGAAAGATAGGCTTAGGTTTGAATTTTAGGCTATTTCTTATAGCGCCAGGCCCTGTAGCGCCAAGCTCTGCTTGGTGGAAACTTAATGTCCACACCAAGCAGAGCTTGGCGCTACAGGAGCTTAGCGTTACAGAACTCTACTCTCGTACCGAATTCCAAATATCTAAATACATTTTCCAAACATCTGGCTCTACCTCTTTCCAAGTAATCACATATTTTCCTTTAAAGGGGTATTCTTTTTCGTCATCTCCAATCGACTTGCCTTCATAATAGCCGTAATCATAAGCTTCGTTACCAATGATTTTAATCTCATCAGGAGTCACCTTGTGATAAGCCATTTTTCGTTTGCTACCAGCAGGCGGTGTCCAATATTGACGAATGGCTTCCTGTCCTGCTAGGATTTTCATACCATTTGGAAATATTTTAGCATCTTCCGTATAAGCGTTGACCACAAAATCATAATCCCCGTCCATCAAGGCTTGCGAGAAGGCAGCTATATTTTTCCGTATGATGGCTTCTTTTTGAGCGAGGTTAGTTGTGGTAGCAGCGATTTTTGTAATCGAATCATCGACTTTAGGTGGAGTAGGTGTTTGACAAAAAGCAAATAAAAAGCCGCATAGAAAAAGTGGGAATACATTTTTCATAATGTCGTGTTTTGGTGGTGATTTCTAAAAAACGCTTAAAAGTAAGTAAAAACCAATCATTTTTAGTTGTTTTACAGCGTATTTTAAAAATTATAAAAAATCCATATTATTATTTGGTGTAATTAGATACCAAGCAGTTCCGATAATTATCGGAAGACACTACAGGATTTTAACTTTTAACTTCCAATCATGCGCACATTACTTTTTTCAATTCTAATAATTACCACTTTGTTCCTTACTTTCTCCTGTCAACCACCCCAACCAATACCTATCGAATCGGGTGTTTCTAAAACATTAGCAGACCATCGAAAGGCGACGATTAAAAATGTGGAATATGATGTAGCAGTTGCGATTCCAGATAGTTTAGCAACCGTCATTAATGGCGCAGTTACGATTCGGTTTGATTTAACAGCAATAAATCAGCCTGTTGTGTTAGATTTTGAAAACGAAATGGAGGCACTAATTGTCTTATTAAATGCCCAAAGAATAAAAATAGATTTTGAATTTAAAAATAATCATATAGTCATTCCTGTCGAACATTTGAAAAAAGGGAGCAATACGTTTACCTTATCTTTTTATGTCGGGGAACAAGCATTAAATAGAAATAAGGATTTTTTGTACACCCTTTTTGTACCTAATAAAGCAGCTACTGCTTTTCCTTGTTTTGACCAACCTAATATTAAAGCCAAATACCAATTGACCTTAACTACCCCCAAAGATTGGACAGCTTTAGCGAATTATCCCTTGGTAAAAAAAGGCGAAATAATGGATAAAGCAATTTATCAATTTGAACAAACGCCTCCAATAAGTACTTATCTCTTTGCCTTCACCGCTGGTAAATTTGAGGCCATCACCGATACTTTAGACGGCATCGAAATGACCCTCTACCATCGAGAAACCAATAAAGAAAAAGTAGCAAAAAATGCCCCCGAAGTTTTCGATTTACACTTAAAATCTATCCGTTGGTTAGAAAAATATACAGGTATCAAACAACCTTTTAAAAAGTTTGATTTTGCCTTAATCCCTGCTTTCCAATTTGGTGGTATGGAACATCCTGGGGCTATTTTTTATAAAGACCGTTCTTTGTTTTTAGAAGAAAATGCGACCATCAATCAAAAAATGAGTCGAAATTCTTTGATTGCGCACGAAACAGCTCACATGTGGTTTGGCAATTTAGTGACGATGGATTGGTTTAATGATGTATGGTTAAAAGAGGTATTCGCTAATTTTATGGCGGCGAAGATGGTCAATCCAAATTTTCCCGAAATCAATCACGACCTTCGATTTTTGCAGCGACACCATCCAAGTGCTTATGGCGAAGACCGTTCGGCAGGTAGTCATCCGATTCAACAGGAATTAAATAATTTGAATCAAGCGAGTTTATTATATGGTCGTATCATTTATCAAAAAGCACCTGTGGTGATGAAGCAGCTAGAAGCGATAATGGGAGAGGAAACTTTTCAGGAAGGACTACAAGAATATTTAACAACTTTCTCTTTTGATAATGCGACTTGGGATGATTTGATTGCCATCTTGGATAAACGGACCGATTTAGATTTAAAAACATGGAGTCAGGCGTGGGTTAAAGAATCGGGCATGCCTTGGATAAAAGCAGATTTACAGACTAAAGATGGTAAAATTGCGCATTATGAATTGGAATTTCAGAATACCACTTCTGGTGGAAATATCTGGCAAGAAAATACGGAATTATTGACTTCGACTAATGGAACAATCGAAAAAATACCTTTAAAAATACTAAGCGAAAAAACAGCTATTTCGGAATTAGCAGGAAAACCTACGCCCGATTTTATTTTACCCCACGTTACTGAAAAAGCCTATGGATTTTTTGAATTGGATGAAAAAAGTCAAAATTATCTATTAACCAATATTCAAACGGTTGAGGACGAAATGACCAAATCTGCCGCTTGGTTTTCTTTGTATGAAAGTATGCTGCGAGGAAAAATTGCGCCAAAACAGATTTTAGAAACCTTATTAGTTGGTTTGCCTGCCGAAAAAGAAATTCAAGGTTTATCTAGCCGATTAGGGTATTTACAAAGTACTTTTTGGGGCTTTTTAAATGCCGAGGACCAGCTGGAAAATGCCGAAAAAATAGAAACGCTACTATGGGATTTAATGCAGCAAGCAGAGAATGCAGGCAGGAAAAAGACCTTATTCGATGCTTATGTTTCCATTGCACGCTCTCCTAAAGGCATCCAACAATTACAAGCTTTATGGTCAGAAAAATTAACCATTAAAGACTTCACCTTATCGGAAAATGAGTTTACTACTTTAGCTTATGAATTAGCGGTGAGAGAGGTAGAAGGTAGTAACAAAATACTACAACAGCAATTGGAAAAAATCACCAATCCAGATAGAAAAGCAGCAATGGCATTTATCATTCCTGCTTTGTCAAATGATGAAGCTGTAAGAGCCGATTTTTTTGACAGTTTAAAACAAAAAGAAAACAGAGCCAAAGAACCGTGGGTGGGTCGAGCTTTACAATATTTGCATCATCCTTTACGTGCTGAATCCGCAGAAAAATATATTGTTCCTAGTTTGGAATTGGTACAAGAGATTCAAAAAACAGGCGGCATCTTTTTCCCTAAACGCTGGTCGCAGACTATTTTAAGTGGGCATCAAAGTATTCCCGCAGCACAAGCAGTTCATCAATTTTTGACCAGTTTGCCCGAAGATTATCCAATAAAATTAAAGAATAAGATTTTGCAGTCCGCAGATGTTTTGGAACGGAAGGCGATGATTCTAAATACAGATTTTAAACCATTACAAGACTAATTATTAACTGATGTTACGCACAAGCACCAAGGGTGCGATATATATTAACATGGGGCGCAAGCCCTATGGAATAGGAATGCGGAAAAAATGCTAGCTCTGAAGGAGCGCTTCTACATCCGAATATAGTCGTAGAAAATCATCCATAGAAATATAAGAATCAGAAATATTTTCAGGTGTTATATTGGTATTTTGTTCTATCGTCGCCATATTTTCTTTTTAACAAATTTAAGTTTTTTTCTTAATAGATACAAAGTTGGCGTTTTGAGCTAAAATAGATAGATTAGCTCATATCATTAATTTCTATAGCTCTTTGACAATTTATCTTGTTGGGAATGGTACAGAGTTTCTTTTTGGCGATATTTTTTTTATTAGGTA
>CAYMSC010000178.1:0-11408 GCA_964392805.1 uncultured Saprospiraceae bacterium | reverse complement strand
TCTTTAACTGGTATAGAAGAAACTAGCTCCAATAATAATTTAGCTACCCTTAGCTGTGATGAAGTCAATGTGCAATATGGTGAAGGTCAAATCACTTTTGAAGGTCTACCAGATAAATCCTACCATTTTAAATATCAACTTAGAGAAGCACCATATACACAGAATGATTGTCACGACTGCGGTAGTAGTAAAACTTTTAGGGATTTAGTGGGTGGTCCTTATGAAATAACGGTCGATTATCAATCATGTGGGCTTATTGATTTAGCGGCTAATTCAGATAATAGCTGTGAAGATAATGATGGGGATGGGGTTTGTAATGACCAAGACTGTGCTCCTTGGGATAATAATTTACCCAAAGCAGTTGGTTCGCCTTGTGAGGATAATAATCCCGATACGCAGCATGATAAAATCCTTGCAGATGGTTGTACTTGTGAAGGCACGCCATTAGAAAGTAATACGCTGGCTACTAAAACCTGTGGGGCATTAACCATTCACTACGGTAATGGGACCATTGAAATGATTGGGCTACCCGATAAAGAATATAGGTTTTCCATTAATGATATGAATAATGGATGGAAGGAAATTTTTAGTTGTTGGTCAAACTGTGGCAGTAGTCAAACCGTTACAGGACTAAGAGCTAGTAAATATAAAGTCAAGATTTATGGAGAAGCGAGTACCTGTGATACAGAAATCACTTTACAAAATAGTGCAAGTTCTCGATCACTTCCTACCGACTTGATAGCATTAGGTACTAGAATAAAGGCACAAACTATTTATTTAGATTGGGCGGCTGGTGGACTTGCTGATACCGAAAGTTTTGTGATAGAGAAATCTTTAGATGGTACTAATTTTAAGCCTATCAAAACGATTACCCCTTTCACTTCCAATGCCCAAGATAGTGGACCTGACTATGGTATCAATTATTATCGAATCAAACAGCAATTTTTGAATGGAGAAAGTCGCTACTCTCCTATCAGAACAGAAGCTTATTATTTGGATGAATCTGCTATTACTATTTACCCAAATCCTGCGGCATCTATAGTCAATGTTAGTACTGGACAGTTTTCGAATCTGGAAGGAGAAATCCTAATTTTTAATCGTTTGGGCTATGAAGTTGCCAATAAAAAACTAGTGCAAACGGGAGAAGTCATCAGTTTTGATACCAGTGCTTTTACTAGTGGTATTTACTTTTTGATTATTAAACCTACGCAGGGTAAAATGCAAACTCGGCAGTTTATGGTGGCTAATGAATAGGTATATTGAAAACAAGAGCATTTAAAGTAGTGGAAAGAAAATTTAATACAAAAAAGTTACTATCTCCCCTATCTATTAGCTTTAATAGGTCTATTTTAAATTAAATATTAAAACATATTAAAAATAAAATATATTTATCTAACTTTACACATCATTTTATTCTACCCTTAAAATGCTTAAAACCAGATTAAACATGAGCAAACGGTGTTTGTGAACCGCTTGCAGATGGGATGGCTGATTGCTTTGTCATTTCATCAGATTGTTAATCCAAACAAAAACTAGAATGAATATTCAAATCTCTACTTACTTTAAGGGCATACTATGCCTTTTATTTTGTTTCTTACTGCTTAATCTTTCCCTTTCCGCACAATCCAAACGCTACATCAAAAGCCATGAATATATGGCTTGGCTAGAAAATCAAGATAGCGATTTAAGCGCAAATCGAGCAGCTTTGGAAACAACCGTACAAAACACTTTTACAAAAGTACAAGTCCCTTCTACGCTTACGATTCCAGTTATTTTTCATATTTTATATAATGAGGATGCAGAGCGAGTAAGTGAAGCCCAAATTTATAATCAACTTGATGCACTGAATCGTGATTTTGGTTTTACTAGCAGTAGTTTTACCCACGAAGCATTAACCCAAGAAGGCTTTGATGCGGTGAGCAATCATATTGGTATCGAATTTTGTTTACCGCAATTTGGCTCGGATTCAATAGCTATTAATTATTACCCTGTGGCTAGGAAGGATTGGCAGTTTGATAATGCCATGAAAAATACTACAACACAAGGCGTTCTCCCTTGGAATCCCCAACAATTCTTAAATATATATATAGTTGACCTACACGACACTTTAGCCGTTGCAGGCTATGCACAAATGCCAGGCGCTGCGGATTCTACGGATGCTATTGTCATTGATTATCGGTTTGTAGGTAATGCCGAAGCTCCTTATGATATGGGGCGCACACTCGTACATTTGGTGGGTAACTGGATGGGCGTATACAGTATTTGGGGAGTCGATGATTGTGACGAGGATGGGGATTTTGTTTATGATACACCTGCCCATAATGCGCCAAACTTTGGTTGTCCCGTCTATCAGCATTTAAGTAGCTGTCAGCATGATAAATTAGTGGTAGAACAGACGATGAATTTTATGGATTCCTCCGATGATGCTTGTTTATCCATGTGGACTACTGGCCAGAAATATCGCTTTTTTGCTTTCCTACAAGCAGCAAGAGGGAACCTTATTAAACATACCTTTAGTTGTGAAAGTAGGCCCAATAATATCAAGCCTGAACTTGTCCAAAACAAAATCAGCCCGACTGTTCAATTAAAAATCGACCCCACTCAATTCTTAGCGGACGGGGTAAAAGTCTATCCAAACCCCGCACGAACTTACATTCAGCTTCAGCTTTCGCTGAAGCTTATCAATCCCATTAGTATTCAAGTAACAGATTTGAATGGACAACTAATCTATCAACAACAAACAGCCCCAAGCACGGGGACTATTCGACTGGCTACCGCTGATTGGCTTACAGGTATTTACTTGTTAAGCATTCATCAAAACGGCCAGTTAATCCATGCTGAAAAAGTGGCGATTCAGCATTGAAGTCATTTGTCATTATGTCATTTGTTATTGAGTGAAGCAGATAGAAAATGGATTGTTTTAAAACTATAATTTCTTTACACAAATAAACCTAAACCAATGAAAAAACTACTCTACTACGTAGTTGGTCTTTTTCTTTTCACGGCAAACACCCTTTTGGCACAACCCGATAACACCGCCCTCGGAGACGTGCAAGTCGCTTCACCAACGGTTGCCAGTCTTGCTAAATTTTCTGAGGCTAGTAATAACCATTTTACAGGCGCAGCGGGCGTCAGTGTCCCAATAGAAGTATTGGAAGAAGGGAATTTACAATTGCCCATCTCCGTAAATTACCATGCGGCGGGCATTCGTTCTGGGGAAACCGCTAGTAGATGTGGCATGGGCTGGGCTTTAAGTGCCACAGGTATTTTGTCCAGAACCATTCTTGGCATAGAAGATGAAGCCTCCAATGGGTATTTAAACACCGACTATAATTATGAACTCAATTCGGTACTTGATAATGTCAGTAAAGGACTTGCCGATGGAGAGCCTGACCTCTGGTCGTATAGTTTACCGGGAGGCATTTCTGGAAAATTTATCATCAATAAATCAATTGACGAGATTGTGCAATATCCTAGAACGGATGTAAAAATTGAGGTGTCTGGGAATGATTTGGAAGAGTTTACCATCATTACCCCTGATGGAACAAGATATATTTTAGGACAAGCAGGTAATGAAAATTATGATGGGTTTATCCAAGTAGGCGCTTTACCTCAAGCCTTTGCCAGTCCGAAACGACAGCATACAGAATGGTATTTGCGAAAAATCGAGAGTTATGACCAAAATTTTGAGATTAATTTTGCCTATAATGCCAAAGAATATATCCTGCTTTCTCCTGCCAGTGAGCAGTATTCCAAGGTTTTTTCTAATCGTTCTACCAATGATGGTTTCTTTTTACAAGCCGATGGGGGCTTTGGCATGGGTGGAGAAAGTGTAGGCGCCTTTCAAGTATTGGCACAAAATAATGGTCGAACCACACTACCTCTCTATGCTAGCATCCAACAATTTGAGTCTAAAGAATTAGCTAGTATCACCACTTCTACGACCCAAGTGGATTTCATTGAAGGTATCACCAAACGCCAAGATTTAGATGCTGCACCTTATAGCGAAAGTACGATTATAGATAATTTAGCCCGTTCTTCTTATCAAATGTACCCGCTGGCACAGATTAAAGTACGTGGTATTGGTGGCAGTCCCTACTGCAAGACTTTTAATTTCAACTACGATTATTTTAAAGCTTTTGCTAGTCCACTTTATTCTTTTGATGTACGACTCCAACTCAACTCCATCCAAGAAATATCTTGTAGCACCAGTGACCGAGTCAACCCTTATACTTTTGATTATTATACTGATGCGAGCGCAAGCTTTGATTTTTTGCCGTGGCGGCTTACAAAAGCAAGGGATGCTTATGGATATTATAATGCCCAAGCAGCCAATGACAACCAAAAATTCAGTATTCCCGCCACTACGCTATCTGCTTCTAATGGTGGGAATGTGGTTACCTTAACGCATGGTAGCGCCAATCGAGCGACTACATTTGCTCCCATGTTATACGGCACAATTAAGTCAGTAACTTATCCCGAAAAAGGCAAAAACGAATTTATTTACGAAGCCAATAGTATCAAAAGGGTCACCAAAGACACGGTAGAAGTTAATTTGACCACCCCTGTTGCCAGTTTACAAAATTGTCATTTAGCGCCCAATATTTGCTGCGGTACACAAACGCATAATCGCACCTATAATTTTGATGCGGAATTTATAGATTCTGCCATCATTAAAATTTATTTACAAAATGTTGGTTGTATGAGCGAACCGGGGATTCCCTACGAGGGCTTCATCCGCTTATCCATAACCGATTTAACGACCAATAATCAAATAGGTACGCTCAAAACTTTAAATAGTACTCGGCTTTTTGATTCTTTGACTCTCGATATGAAAGCCAATTATCCCAGTATGATTGCAGGGCGAGATTATGAATTTAGCATAGAAGTAACCGAAGCCAGAGGGGTTGTATTTTTTAGAAAAAAGCAGATTAATGAAATGGTCGATAATGAACTGGTGGGCGGACTGCGACTAAAGGAACAGCATAGCTTCGACCGCAGTAATAATTTACTCACTTCTCGTTTTTACGATTATTCTTTACCGAGTGAAGCAGGAATATCATCGGGCGTGGTCTATAAAAAACCTTATTTTGGACAGGTCATCGCAGGAGATGATTTAACGGTGACCAATGATGGTGCAAGTATCACTAATTTTTTTGTAAAATTCACTTGGAACTCCACGCCAATTTTGCCACTCACAGATATTCAGGGTTACCATATGGGCTATCAGTTCGTTAGAGAGCATCAAAGCAATGGAGCATTTACCGATTTTGTGTTTCAAACCCGAAGTCTGGATGCGGCTTTGGGCAATTCGCTGTTACCTTATCCGATTGCTCCATTGCAATATTTTTATGATAATGGGCGCGTGATTCAGCAAAAACAAGGAGGCAACGATGGGACGGATGATTTTGTGGTGGCACAACAAGGCTATCGAATTAACTTACTTACTGAACCTATCAGTTCAAATCAGGCAGTTAGAGTAGAAACCCAATCAGGGGATGCAGGCACCCTATTCCTCACCAATCGTTTTCAATGGCAAAATACGGGTTACTATCAACCTCAAAAAGATACTTCCATTATAGATGGCGTTCGCACCATTACCACTTATGATTACCGTAGTTTTCCCAGAAAGCATTTGCAGCCCAATCAAACCACCATGACCAATTCAGATGGAGAGGTTACGGTCAATAAAATTCGCTATCCCCATGAAATAGTAGATGATGGAGATTTACCCAATCAAACGGTCTATCAAGAAATGATTGATAGGAATATAATTGGTATTCCCATTGAACAAACCAGAGAAGTAGACGGTGTATTGGTAAGTGGTACTCGTAGTCAATTTAACCTCTTTTTTGACGACCCTTATTTGGAGGAGGTGTATCAATATGAAACGACTTGGGATACTTTGGGGAATGAGGTGCAGACGGGGTGGGAGTTATTTGGAACTATTTTAGAATATTATGATTTTGGTAAACCAAAACGGATTCAGCGTAAAAACTGGTTAGCCATGTCTCTGGAATATCATCCTGTTCATCGACTACCCACTCAAAGAAAATTTTTAGATTATCAATGGGATTATGACTATCACCCTGGCTCACGGCTAATTGCTAAAATTACGGATATTGACCGCCAATTTATAGAATTTGAATGGGATGGGCTTGCTAGGCTTCAGTCAATTTCAGAACGATTGGGAGCGGTGACCACTAATTTTACCTATAAATATGCAGGGCAGGATGCCAGTCGTCCACAAACCTATATCAAGCAAGAAATTAATTATACGCCCGTTAATGGTTCAGATTTACAAACCCAAACGGTATGGCGTTATTTTGATGATATATCTCGACCGTTTCAAACGGTGAAACAAGCTTATTCTGCGGATAGTGGATTTGATGTAGTTTCTGCAATTGAATATGATAATTATAGTCGTCCATTTAGACAATATGAGGATTTTGAAATAGCTAGTAGTGATGGTTATTCGGTAGCTCTACCAACAGGTACACCGTTTACTCTAAGCACTTACGAAGAAACTCCGCTAAATCGCCCATTGAGTATAACCCCTCCAAACTGGTATACCACAAATTTTGAATATGGGCAGAATATCGCAACGGATGCGGTAATGAATTTGCGTACAAATACGCATTATACCGTAGGAGAGTTGACCAAAGAAATCGTCATAGACCCCAATCTTCATAAGACAATTGTTTTTAAAGACAAAAAAGGCTTACCTGTATTAAGTCGAGAAGAAGGAAAAACAACTGCGGATAGAGCAGATACCTACAGTCTTTTTGATGCCAAAAATCGCCCTACCATTATTGTTCCCCCTGGCGCTACATTGACCACTACGCCAAATCTTATTTTCAGGACGCATTATGACGGAGCAGATAATCCCATATTTAAGAAGATTCCTGATATGGCAATTATGGAAATGCTTTATAATGATAGGGATTTGATGGTGGCGAAACAAGGTGGCAATTTACGAGCAGATAGTAAATGGATGATTACCACTTATGATGATTATCCAAGAGTAAGCCAAACAGGTTTAATTACCAAAGCGGGCAAGCCTAACCCTAATAATGTAGCTCCAACCGAAGTTTGGACGGCTTCTTTTTATGGTGGTAATAATTCAGCAGCTTTTCAGCACGAATTGGGTATTACAAGTAGCGACCTTAGCCAAAATCTCAATGCTGATATTCTAATCGGCAAACTCACCGCACAAGAAAACTATGTGTTGAACGGCAATACACTCACAGGAGATAAAGTATTGCGTACGATGTTTTATAATGACTATGGGCAAATGCGAGCAGAATTAGGCAGTAATCATTATCCAAACAGTCGATTATGGAAACGCTTTGAATATGATTTTGCAGATAATTTAATCCGTCAAGAACGAATATTCCATACGGTAGATATATTTAGAGAACATCGGGACACCATCAATAATACCTTCGACCATCAAGGGCGATTGATAGATAATTATCATAGCATGATAAACGAAGACCGCCAGCATATTAGTCGGTTAGCATATACAGCGAAAGATGAAGTAAAAACTAAATTTTTGGGCGGTTCACTAAGCGGATTTTTGCAGGAAGTAAATTTTGACTATTTGGATAATGGATTTTTGACGGGGATTAATCCTACCATGTCGGCAACGGATTTATTTCAGTTGACTATTAATTATGACCAAGCGGTAACAGGTTTAACGGGAGATGCTCAAAAGAATGGAAATATTTCTCAATTGAGTTGGAAAGTGAAAGGCAAAACAGAGCAAACTTACGGTTATAGTTATGATTTTCAAGATAGACTTAAAGCAGCAAACTATGGAGTCTATAATAGTCCAGTCAGAAGCTCTCTCGTTATTGGAAATGAATATAGTACCACTTATAGCTATGACCCTAGAGGAAATATTACAAGTATTACTAGAAATGGCATGGTTGATACAGGTAATGGCTATGAGGATATGCAAATTGATAACCTAAATCTAGAACCGCATGCTGGTACAAACAGACTAAAGAAGGTATCGGATATCGCACCTTGTCCAGATAAAAAAGTCATACATCAAGCATTAGATAATACGGAGATGCATGCAGTAGAGCAAACGATTGAAGCAGATAATATAGTGAATGTGGGAGCAAATATTACTTATCAAGCAGAAACAAGTGTTACTTTAACCGCAGGTTTTCATGCTAAATCAGGAACAGATTTTATAGCTAAAATTGGAGGATGTGGACAGGCAGGCAGTTATGAAACAGAGGGTTTTGTCCAACGAAGTATGGCGGATATAGAATATGATGCCGAAGGGAATATGACCAAAGACCCCAATAAAGGCATTGATATTCTTTTTGATTATAATAATCGACCTTATAAGGTTACTTGGGGAAATGGGAATACGGTAGAATGGTTATATGATGGGGCTGGAACAAAATTACAGAAAACCGTTAAACGTAATGGGGTAACAGAACCATTATACAAGCAAGATTATTTTGATGGGGTTGAATTTCGGAATGATACGCTGGATGCTATTTATATAATGAATGCAAAGATAAAGCATAATAATGGTAATTATGAATATAATTGGTATCTAAAAGATAATAATCAAAATACCAGAGCCTTATTTGAAAATGATGGTAGTGGAGTAGCACAACTAGTAAGTGAACATCACTATTATGCTTTTGGAAGCCGATTTGAAGGAGATTTTAAAAAAGATGAATCTTCTAAATATTTATTTAGTACCAAAGAGTTCAATAGTGACTTTGGGTTAGGATGGAGCGATTTTGGCTATCGTTTTTACATGGGAGATAGTGGGATTCCAAGATTTATAGGTGTTGACCCTATTGCTGAGAAATATCCATTTGTAAATCCTTATAATTATGCAGAAAACAAAGTACCAAATGGATTAGATTTGCATGGTTTACAGTTGATAGATAATAAACGAGCTAAAATTAATATATCGGCAGGTGGTGTTTCATTAAAAACTCAAAATTTATCTAATCCAACAAAAGCTCAAATCGTTTTAGCTCAACCCGTTGCAGGTAGAGATGCCTCTGGTTCTTTTATTACAACCACTTTTCCTACAACAATTGGTGATGTGAATTTTTCTGGAAATACCGTTAATAAACGTAGACCTGGTTCAAGTGAAACAAGTGTTGTCAGAGAGGTTAAAGATAAATTTAGTGGAAATTCTAAAAACCGAAGAAAGCAAAAAAGACAGAATTTTAATCTTCCAAAAGGCACTAAAATTATTACACCTGCTCTCATTCCACCAGGGTCAGGAGGTAAAGGGTTAGGATTACTCTTTATTGTCTCTGAAGGTTTGAATGCAATTACTAATCAAACTATTAAAAGAGATTTGGATGCTGCTCTACATCAATATGATGTATTAGCAAATGAAGCCATAAATATTGTTGATGATGCTTTTAGTAATGATGAATTTGAAGCACCCGAGATTGAAGGATTTACGACTAAACAAATCCAAGCTGACTTGGCCAATTTTATTTTTCAAGGGGAATTTTTGAATAATTATCAAGGTGAAGAACTAGAAAGAATGACTAAATTAGCAAAGGGTTTAATTCAAGTTAATGGAATACCTTTAAGGTCTAAAAATAAATGATTTTAGTAGGTGACTTCAAAAGCAACAAAATTAAAGATGGACATAAAAAAAATACTTTTAACTATTGGAATACTAGCTTCTTTATTTTTTGGGATAGTCCTGCTTATCATTTATCGTTCTGCTGAAAGCTCTGACAAAATGGTCAATAAGTCATGGACGGTAAGAAAGATTACAATTCATGGAAAGGATGTAACATCTCAATTTGGCAAATTAAGATTGAATATTTCTTATAGCAAAAAATTCCCTCTGACTTTACCAAGGCATAAAGAAAAAAAGGGGAAAAAAACAAAAAATAATTGGGATTATTATCGGTCTAGTTTTTTTGATGGTAACTTTATATTCTACGACTACAAGCAAGAAATTTTTAGTGGAGACTACAATATAGAAATCTTAGCCCATAGTACTCCAAAGCAAGTAAAGTTATATTCTGATAGCATTGAACTTTATTTACAACGACAAGTTTTTACGCTAGAAAACTCAACGATAAAAATTGATTGGGATTAATAAAAAGAATCATAAAGCGTTTTTTCGTTTAGTAGGGTTTGCCGTTTTTCTTATACTGCGTGCAATTATTTGAGAAGTTATTACAGGAGAAGATGTAACTAAAGATTTCAGTAGCTTAAATTTCTTACTTTCCTATAGTAAAAGACATCCTATTGGACTGTCCTTTAATGAATCGGAGAATGCTAAGAATACAAATAAAAAAAATAATTGGGATTATTATAGTTTAAGGTTATTTGATAGAAATATTGTTATTTACGACAACAAACAAGAAATACTTAGTGGTGGTTATCAAATAGAGATTATGGATTATGGTACTCCTTAATGGGTTAATATACTCCGACAGTATAACTTTTTATTTGTATGAGCAAACACTAACCTTTGATAGCCCGACAAAAATAAATTGGTAGGAAGTAAAATAAAAGTAAATGACAAGATTGTAAGGAATTTGTGGTACTAATAAATACAAAAACAGAAAAAACAAATGAACGAATTTCAAGAAAAATATAAATCATTAGACAACTATAAACTGCTCAAAATAATTGAAGAAGCAGCAAATTATCGACCAAAGGCAGTTGAAGCTGCAAATTTAGAATTATCGAAAAGAAAAATAAGTAATGAGGAAATACAAGCAGTAAAAAAGGAAATATTAAGTAATAAAGTTAAGATTGCAAACAGAAAACATCAATTCAAAAAAATAGAAAATAAAGTCAAAGGAGTTGGAAAGGAAGTAATTGAAACAATTAGTCCAATTCAAAAAGAACCTCAAACAATCAATAGAAAAATAAATTGGATTGTAATTATGTATGGTTTTTTAGCTGTTCATCAAGTTTTTACTGAATTTGAGATGATGAAATTTATGCTAACCAATAGCCTTTCTGAATGGGATTTGAGTACCGTTTTATATATCTTTCCAATAGTATTATTACCGATAGGGGTCTTGCTCTTTGGGCTGAGAAAAAAAATCGGTTGGATTCTAATGTGTGCGTATCTTACCTATAACCTAGTCAATACGATTTGGATGTTTTTATTGACCTTTAATTTGCCCCAAAGTTCAATTACGCTTGTCCTAATTATTGCAATCTTGGGAACAATACTTTGGGTAATGAATAGAGAAGATATAAAAAATGTTTTTAGTATTGATAACACAACTGCTATGGCTACCATTGTAATAGTAACTTTTTTAACTTCATTATTACAATTGATTATTTGAATCATTCTGAAAAGTTTTTGGGGCTAAAAAAGCAAAATTGAGTATTTTACCTTTTCCATATTTTAAGATTATTTACTTTTAAATAAC
>CAYMSC010000177.1:0-11416 GCA_964392805.1 uncultured Saprospiraceae bacterium | reverse complement strand
GAGCTATTCAATTCTTACTACTAGACATTTTAGAAGTCAGAAGTCAGAAGTCAGACCGCCAATTTTATTGACTGTCAGAGATCAGATAAGCTAGATGTAGAATACTGATTGTCAGATACTTCTATTTTTAAAGTATGACCTCTGACCTCTTTTATCTAGTAGTAATTACTCAATTTTTAGATATGAAAAACAGTATGTTAAACCAACCTTTTAAGCTACCAACAGGTGTTGAGATAAAAAATAGGATTGCCAAATCTGCTTTAAGCGAAGGCATTGCAGAATCAAATGGTCGACCTTCTGAGGCACTTTTTAATCTTTATGACCAATGGGGGAAGGGCGGAGCAGGAATCCTTTTCACAGGAAATGTAATGGTTGATAAAGCCCATTTAGTGAATGCTAATGTGATGATTGCCGAAGATGAAGCATTTTTGGCAGATTATACGAAAATGACCAATAAAGCCCAAGCGAATGGTAGTCATTTGTGGATGCAGATTAATCATCCTGGTCGCCAAGCCCCAAAATATTTAGACCAAGCACCTGTTAGTGCTTCTAATGTGGGGATGCCTAGTAGTTTGTATATCCAGCCGAAACCATTAACAGAGGAGGAAATTTATGATTTAATAGAGAGATATGGAACGGCTGCTTTGATTGCTAAAAAATCAGGAATGAAGGGGGCGCAAATTCATGGGGCGCACGGCTATTTAGTCAGTCAATTTTTATCTCCATTAACGAATATTCGAAAAGATAAATGGGGCGGTTCTTTAGAAAATAGAGCAAGATTTGTCTTGGAGATTTATCGCAACATGCGAAAAAAAGTTGGGGCAGATTTTCCTTTGGGCATTAAAATTAACTCAGCAGATTTTCAAAGAGGTGCTTTTACAGAAGAGGAATCAATGGAAGTTATTCAAATGTTGGACGGAGAAGGAATGGATTTGATTGAAGTATCTGGTGGAACTTACGAACGGGCGGCAATGGTAGGTACACAACATAAAGAAAGTACAAAAAAGCGAGAAGCTTATTTTATGGATTTTATTGGCAAGGTCCGAGCAAAAGTTAAAAGCCCTTTGATGCTAACAGGTGGTTTTAGAACTGCTGCTACGATGTCCAAAGCAATAGAAAATAAAGAACTAGATTTTGTAGGTTTAGGTCGACCATTTTGTGTTTTCCCCAATGTAGCAAAGGATTTAATCAGCGGTAAAATGACTGATTGTACCGTACCTGATTTATTGACAGGTGTCGATAAAATCGATATGACGGGGATGCTACAAACCCCTTGGCATCAATTCCAAATAGTAAGAATGGGTAAAGGACTTGCGCCTGACCCGAATATGGATGTTTGGTCTGTATATGAGAAGGTTACGGGTAGAAAGCGACCTGTTTAGTGGTAAGTGGTAAATTCCTTTTAAAAATTCCATACGATTTTTTTCAGAATAAACCCTACTAAAAAAGGCGACTGTTGTATTTAAACGGTCGCCTTTTTTAGTAGGGTTTACTGCAAACTGCCTACTGCCTCTAAACCTGCTCCCTTCCTCCTTTCAATTCTTCTTGCAGCATTTCTAACTCCGTCCAATTCCAAGAAGCAGCCAAACCTGCTTGTTCTGGCCAAGAGCTAGGGTCATGAATTTGATAT
Organism: uncultured Saprospiraceae bacterium; assembly: GCA_964392805.1. GTDB lineage: Bacteria > Bacteroidota > Bacteroidia > Chitinophagales > Saprospiraceae > JAFMDF01. Next base: position 9,786 of record CAYMSC010000177.1, on the reverse strand, counting down.
TTACTTCCTGCGGCTTTTAAAATTCGTTTTAATTCGCCAATTCCAGTTTTTGATAATTTTTTCCAAGTATAAATATTAGAATTATTGAGCAAGACTTCCATTTTGGATCCAATGCCTTCGATAACTTTTAAATCATCAAATTCTTTATCCTTAGATTTTATTTTTCTGCCAGCAATCAATGATGCTTCCAAATCTCTAAATGCTTTCCATTCCCCATTTGCCAATAATTGAGCTTGTTCGTTCCAAGAAGTAGGGTCCGTAAGCTCAAATCGTTTTCCTGCATCTTTTATAACATTTTGTAAAATAGACAACTCCGTTCTAGCTAAATCAACCCAATTTTGGATACCAGCTTTATTTAAGAGGGGTTCTATCTTTGGACCAATACCTTCTATAACCTGCAGATTTGACGGTAAATAAATAATACCATAGCTGCTGCTTTCATTGATGGAATGAAGTAGGCTTTCCAAGTTTTTGATACGAGCTTGTTGTGTTTTAAATTGGTCAGAAACGGAAAGGTATTTTAATTTTAAATTACTATATTCATTAGATAATTCTTCAAGTTCTACTGAATTTAGACTACTCTCCGAAGATTCTAATTTTGATTCTACAAGCCCAAATTGGTCCCTCAATATTCTAAATTGAGAGTGTAAGCCAGTATATTCTCCGCTTAATTTTTCATATTTTCGCTCTAACTCCGTATTTTTTTCTGCCAACGATTTATTACTCGTATAAAGTGCTTGACTGGTAGCTCTGACCCCTTCAAAACTTTTGAGTTGATTAGAGGAATTTTGAATTTTTGCGGATTGTTCTTCCATCTGTTCCACTAGAAGTCGGTATTTTTCCTCTTTTTTATTTAATAAGGATTGAGTTGCTCTCAACTGAGGCAAGACTTTATTATTTAACTCTATTCTTAAAGTCACATAATCATCTTGTAGACTACTGTGTTCATCTTGTAGCTTGATTAATTCATCTTTAGAAGTATCATTTTTCTTTAATTTTTTTAAAGACTGATTCGCTTCAATCAATTCATCGTGGGTATTTTTGAGCGATTCAAATTGCTTATTTAAAGTTTGATATTCAACTTCCAATAGATGATAATCCGCTTTTAAACCGTCCAATTCTGCATGAAGTGCTTCGTCCGTAGTACTAGATTGAGCAGTTTCTGAAGCAAGTGCCAAAGTATTCGTTCCACCAGCAAATGATTTTCCTTTAGCAGCACCAATTAATTTTTCTATTTCATCATCTTCATCAGTAGAACCAGCGTTAAATGGAGGTATCTCTAATTGTGCAGTTCCATTTGTTGAACCAGCTAAATTTTGTAATTGATTAATTTCTTTTTTTAGCTGTTCATTAGCGGATAGAAGTTCACTTTTTTCGTCTTTTATATTTTCTATTTCTTCCTCTAATCGGTCAAGGGTGGTTTCCGCATCATTGTATTTTGCATCTAAGGCATTATAATTATTTTCTAAAGACTCATAACTATCTAAAAGAGATTGTCTTTCTTCATCAACTTGTTCGTATAAATTTTTTTTAGAAGATTCATTGGCTATATAGTCTTTATGCTTAGTCGTAAGCAATTGATGATTTTCCATTAAATCTGCTAATCCTTGCTTTACTTTAGCATGTTCAGATTTAAGATGTTCATGTTGATTTTGCAGGACATCATATTCTGGTTTCACCTTATCCAAAGACTTTTTTAAAGTATCAATAGTCGTTCTATCACTTCGATGTGACCCAAAATACCAAATTAATGAGGTTAGGACTATTGCTCCAAGGAGGAAAAGAATTACTTCAATAGTCGCGCCCAATATAGAACCAATCAATAAAAATAAATACATTTCTTTTCAGTCTTAAACGTTGCTTAAATAATAAGGAATAGTGTAGAAATAGATTTATTTTTTCATTATTCCTAAGGAATCCATTAAAAAATCTATTCCTCAATTTGTAACTCAATTCTGCGATTATCTTTTCGCCCTTGTTCTGTTTTATTATCAGCGGTGGGAGCTTCTTCTCCTCTAGAAGTAGTTTCAATTTGCTTTTTATCTACCCCTTTAGCTTTTAATTCATCTCTAATATCTTTGGCGTTTCTAAGTGCAATGGTGAAATTAAGTTCTTTTTCTCCACTAGAATCTGTATGACCATTAATAATAACTTTGCCGCGGGTATCGATTAATCTTTGAGCAACTGCATCAATGATTGATTGAAAATCTTCGGTTTTGACTCGTTTAGTATCATGGTCTATCAAAAAATAGTTAGTTGGTTCTTCAGTGACATAATCATCATCATTACTATTATCATCTACCCATTCATAGCGAACACCTTCAAACAAACTATCTGTTGTAAGATTAAAGTTACTAGTTATATCTGTAAAAATCTCAATTCTATCTTCACTTAAACTATCAATCAATAATTTTTTTAATTCAGCAGCTCTTGCAAGCCCCAAATCAAAATCTAAATCTTCCTGTTCTTCTGGTCCATTTAATCCTGTAATTCGTAATAATTGGTCAGGATTTCCTTCTGCTAAAATGGAATTAATTACGGCTTCATTACCTCCATTTAGGATAAGCCCATACGTTTTTGGTTTGAATAATAAGGTATTGGTTGTAGGTGAAATTACCGTAGGTGCAGGTTCGGGTACAATTATTGCGTCAGGTTCTACGGTGGATGTATGTAATTGTTTAATATTATACACATAATGCCACCAAAATAGGAAACTCCAAGCAATTAATAAGAATAAAAAGAAATAAGCTTTTCTCATAGTATCGGTCCCTCCAATTCTATGAGAAAAATTGAAGGTATTTATTTTTTTGAGTGTATAGTTTAGATAAGCTCTAAAATGCAAAAAACAAGCCTAGTTTTTAATTTGTCAATTTTTGCAGTAAAAAAGGTGATTTTGGAAAACCTTCTTTTTTAAATTAAAAATTGATTTTTTTGCAGTAAATGCCAAACTTATAATAATTTACTTGAAAAAGTAAGTGAATAGTCATTATATTGCTCCTGTATTCTAATTTTTTAGTTGCACCAATTTACATATCCCCCTTTTGTCTGACAATACTATTACATGAAAATTACACAAATATTTTAAAAATGTGGGAAACTGTTTTTTGGGTTGGTATAGCCATAGTTGTCTATAATTTTATAGGATATCCTATTTTTATTTATCTTTTTATAAAAATTAGAAATTTTTTGGGACTCGGTAAAGAACGAGATATTATTCCTAATTACGAGCCAGAAGTAACTTTTGTCATTCCTGCCTATAATGAAGAGCGATGGATTGCAGACAAGATTGCCAATTCTTTAGCTTTAAAATACCCTAAAGAAAAATTACATTTTTTATTAGTAACAGATGGTTCTAATGATAGAACGATGGACCTGATTGATAACTATCCAGTTCCTTCAGGTGTTTCTTTTCGCCATTTTTACAAGCCAGAAAGGAATGGTAAAATAGCAGCGGTGGAACGTATTATGCCTGAAATAAAAACACCTATTGCTGTTTTTACAGATGCAAATGCAATGGTTAATTCCGAAGCTATTCTAAATATCGTCAAACATTTTGCCAACCCGAAAGTAGGTGTTGTATCAGGAGAAAAACGAATATATCAAGAACAAACTGGAGATGCTACTGCGGCTGGAGAAGGAATTTACTGGAAGTATGAATCTTTTTTGAAAAATTTAGATGCCCAATTTTATTCCGTAATTGGAGCAGCCGGAGAATTGTTTGCCATTCGTACGGCATTGTCTCCAACCATTCCAAGAGACAGTATCATCGAGGATTTTTTCTTAACCATGACTATTGCCACCGAAGGGTATAAAATTGCTTATGCTCCCGATGCCTATGCAATGGAAAGCCAATCCGCATCTGTAAAGGAAGAATTGAAAAGAAAAATTAGAATAGCCGCAGGTGGTTTTCAGGCAGTAACCCGATTATCTCGATTGTTTAATATTTTTAAATACGGCAGACTTTCCTTCCAATTTATATCTCGTAGGGTATTCAGGTGGTTCGTTGTTCCTGCTACCTTACCCTTAATTTTAATCGCTAATATTATCCTAGCTCAACAGGGCAATCAATTTTATCAAATAGTTCTTTTATTACAAATTGCTTTTTATCTATTGGCTTTAATCGGTTATTTATTCGAAAAAAGAAAATTACGTATCAAGGCTTTATTTGTCCCTTATTATTTCTGTGTGATGCACTACGCCGTTTATCGTGGATTTTTCCGCTTTTTAAAAGGCAATCAATCTGTTTTATGGGAAAGGGCTAAACGGGCTTAAAAGTTGTACACCTAAAACAAAAAAGGTGAATAATTTTAATAAATAGCATTAAAATATTTTGTTTATTGTGCAGACAGAAAAATATCTCCATAAAATGATAAAATATCAAATTTCATTTTCTTTAATCTGTAACTTTTGAATAGTTTTTTAAATTCTTCACCCCAAAAGCCCCTTTTCACGCACGAAGCGTAGCGGAGTGCGTGATTCAGTAAAAAGTGTACGGTAGTGAGTTTTTAAAGTTCCTAATACTCCCTTATCTCCTTTTTTTCTTTTAAAAAATGAACGAAACCAAGGGTTGAATGTCGTAGTTTAGCCTATTTAGGTGCATAAAAAATCCTTTCTTTTTTCTAGTTTGGGCGAATATTCGCTGTATTTTCACACTACATATATATACTTAATTTATAGGATAGGTATTTTCACTCAAACAATTATGATAAATTCAATAATTATTGGTTCTGGTCACTATTTACCAACACTAGCAGTATCTAATGAAGCATTTTTAAAACATGAATTTTTTGATGCAGTAGGGACAAAAATTACTAAACCGAACGCAGAGGTTGTGCAAAAATTAAATGAAATAACGGAAATTAGAGAGCGTAGATACGCTGAAGATAATCAAACCACTTCTGATTTAGCTTTTTTTGCTGCGGAGAAGGCGATTCAAACTGCTGGTATTGATAAGGAAACATTGGATTATATTATTATTGCACACAATTTTGGAGATGTTGTTAAAGGAACAAATCGAGTAGATTTTATGCCTTCTTTGGGGACCAGAGTTAAACATAAACTGGGCATTAAAAATCCTGATTGTGTAGCTTATGACATTGCTTTTGGTTGTCCGGGGTGGGTGCAAGGAATGATTCAAGCTAATTATTACTTGAAATCTGGAGATGCAAAAAGAGTGATGGTGATTGGTGCAGAAACGCTTTCTAGAGTAATTGACCCCCATGATAGAGACAGTATGATATACTCAGACGGAGCAGGCGCAACTATTCTTGAAGCCAGAGAGGAGCAAGAAGCAAGAGGTATTCTATCACATGGGACTCGCACCGACGCATCCGAAGAAGCTTATTATTTATGGATGGGGAAAAGCAATAATGCAGCTGCCTGCCAAGAAAATTTATACATTAAAATGCACGGCAGAAAACTATATAAATATGCCGTAAGTAATGTACCATCTTTAGTGAAAAAATGTTTAGATAAGGTAGATTTGGATGTTTCGGATGTCAATAAAGTGCTAATTCACCAAGCTAATGCCAAATTAGATGAAGGTATTATTCGTTCTTTTTTTCGACTCTATGGCATCAGAGAAGTTCCTGCTGATATCATGCCCATGTGTATTGAAAAAATGGGGAATAATTCTGTAGCTACTGTTCCTATTTTATACGATTTGATACAAACAGGACAAATAGAAGGACATGAGATTCATCATGGAAACCATTTAGTTTTTTCTTCTGTAGGTGCAGGGATGAATATTAATGCTATTGTTTATAAGGTTTGAAATGGTCATTAAATAAATGAGTGGACATTATTAATTCTTTGACAATTTTTGCAAAATATAGAGGGTGTATAAAAAGCCCTATATTTCAAATTACTACCATGCGTAACTTTTGCTTAATATTTTGATTGTCCCGAAAAAACGGGATACATTATAATGGCTAGATTGCTTGATTGTTATTGTATGGCATTGATACACAATAATTTAACCATCAAACTATCAAACAGTCTTAACCATTATTTTCATCACATTTCTTATTTGAATGACAAATGACTTATTGACCCAATGACTATACTATTGCCTAAAAAACCTACCTTTGTTCAAAATTTTCTAATTTATGAAATTTGAGGACTACCGCATATCACCAGACATTAAAAAAAGTATCGCCAAGCTGGGCTTTAAAAGACCTACTGATATTCAATATAAAGCCATTCCGAATATTCTTAAAGGAGAGGATTTGTTGGCTATTGCTCAAACAGGAACAGGGAAAACAGCTGCTTTTGCAATTCCTGTACTAAGTGTCTTGCACGACCGAAAACAAGGTCGAAAACGCCCAGATGGCATAAAATGTTTGGTGATGGTACCTACTAGGGAATTGGCGATTCAAATCAATGAAGTATTCTTAGAACTGGGCAGACATACTAAGGTGAAATCCTTTGCTATTTTTGGTGGAGTAGAGCAGGATGCACAAATTGATAAATTGCAAAAAGGGATTGATGTTTTGGTTGCTACGCCGGGTCGTATGTTTGATTTAATCAGCCAAAAATACCTGAATTTAGAACGAGTAGAATTACTTATTTTGGATGAGGCAGACCATATGCTGGATTTGGGATTTATCAAAGATATTCGGGATGTGATGCGTTTCCTTCCTAAAAAAAGACAAACCTTATTCTTTTCCGCAACCATTGACGAAAAAATTAAAAAAATTGCCTATTCGCTAGTCAGCAAAGCGGCGATTCGGATTCAGATTTCACCAAAAGACCCTGTTTCAAAGCGGGTGGACCATTTTGTCACTTTTGTTGAAATGGATGATAAACGATTCTTTTTAGAGCGTTTAATTAAACAGAATGAAACAGCTAAAATTTTAGTTTTTGTAAGAACTAAAGTTAGAGCGGAGCGAGTCAAAAAAGCGATGGCAAGGGTAGAAATTGATGCCTTGACGATTCATGGAGATAAAGGACAAAAGGACCGTTTTTCGGTGATGAAAGATTTTAAAACTGGAAAGGTAAAAGTTTTAATTGCTACCGATGTTTCCGCAAGAGGAATTGATATACCAAACGTAACTTATGTCGTCAATTATGATTTACCAGAACAGGCAGAAAATTATGTACACCGAATTGGGCGTACAGGTAGAGGCACCCATAGAGGATATGCTATTTCTTTTTGTAGCTCTGAGGAAAAACGACTTTTAGAAGCTATCGAAAATTATATTACTAAACCCATTACTGTGATGGAATTAGACAAAGCGGATTATGAAGCAACCATTACTTTTTCGACGGATGTAAAGCCTGATTGGAAAGGATTAAAAGAAGAAATGGAAGCGTTTGAAAAGACCCAGAGAAGTAAGAAGAAGAAGAAGAAATAGTAGAAGGGTTATTAATTAACCGATTTATTTTTGTCTCATTTCTATACGATTAAAAAAGCTATTATCGGATTGTAACCATCAGGATAGATTACAAAACCGATAATAACTTATATCTCAATGTTTTGAGATGGATTAATTTACTCTTTTTTGAATACTTACTCTTTTTAAACTGGATTAATTTACTCTTTTTTGAATACTTACTCTTTTTAAACTGGATTAATTTACTCTTTTCTTGAATTACTCACTCTTTTTAAATTGAATTAATTTCATTTTTTTAAATACTTACTCTTTTTAAACTGGATTAATTTACTCTTTTTTTGAATACTTACTCTTTTTAAACTGGATTAATTTACTCTTTTTTTGAATTACTCACTCTTTTTAAATTTGAATTATTTATTTTTTCGTAGGCTCTAATTAGCATTTTCAATGATAAACTGACGTTCTACTACTTTTTTGTTCTTTCCTTCAATAATTAAGAAATACATACCATTTTGAAAATCAGAGGTATTAATAGAAAGTTTATTATCTCCTTTATTAAGGGGCTTAGAAGACATTTCTGCACCAGACATATTAAAAATTCTTACTTGTCCTTCAACAGTAGAAAAATGACCTACTTTTAAGTTAAAAACATCTTTTACAGGATTAGGATAGATTGTAATAGCATCTTCGTCAAGTAAGAAAGGCTCTGATTGAATAGAAGAATATCTATAATCGCCGTTTTTATATTGCTGCTTAATTCGGTAATAATTAGTACCGAAATCAGGCGCTTCGTCTAGTTCTTTTAGCTCATCTTCAAAGTTATCCGTTATCGTTCTGACTGCTTCAAAATTTATCCCATCCATTGATTTTTCAATCACAAATCCATACGTATTACCTTTATTTTCTGCTAACCATTCTAGCATCATTCCTTCTTTTTGGACATTCAAAGCCAAATCGAAACTACCAAAGATTTCATTGCCATATAATATATGTGTATCTTCTTCCTCTGGTCCTTCTTCTATTTCCTCTTCTTCAACTTCATCATAAGTACCCGTATAGGCGTTGATAAAACCAGCGCCAAGAACAGATATTTGATTGCCAATATTTAGTTTTTTAGATTGAAATAATTGAACATCACTTTTTCCAACAAATCTTGGACTACCTGTATTTTTTCCCGTGTTTTGAAAAGAAAAAATAGGTTCTTCTTGTCCTTCTACATAGTCCAAATCTTTGATGTGCCCGACAAGATTAAATATCAAATAGTCTTTTTGGGGACTAGATTCTGGTGAAACTATATTATTATTATTTTGCCAATTTCCTTTAAAGCTTTGAACATTACTAGGTTGGAAACCACCAGTTGGTACGACCAAACTAATTTGAGCCGTATTGGTAATATTTAATGGTGCAGGAAATGATTTTTCTGGTTTTAATTTTACTATATAGGTAACTCCATCTTTTTGCTGCTCTATGGTGAATTTTATTTGAGCAAAGATGTTAGTGTTTAGGAATAGTAATAACAGGACTACTAGCGTTCGCATAATTCAAGTGTTTTAGAATATAAGTAAGATTAATACTTTGGGAGGCAATGTTAAGGGGAATTATACGGGAAGTAAAAGAATTTTAATTGGGGAGATAGATTGTAAATATAGAGCAAAAATAGCGCCAAAATTATTGGTTTATATCTAATTTATACTTTCTTAGTAAGCCTGCTAAATTATTTTTAGAAAATTTAGCTTTTTCGACTTGATTTTTGCTTGGGTCAATGGAAAAGGAGTAGGCATTTGTAAAATCAGTTGTTTTCAAATTTGTGGCTTCAAAGACAGCACGAGTCAAGTCTGATTGGTCAAAAGAAACGCCCATTAAATTGGCTTCAGAAAAATCAACTTCGAGTAAAGAACAATGATGAAAAGTTGTTTTTTGAGCCTTGACTTGATGAAAGGAAGAATAGTCTAAACGACAACTTTTAAAGATAGCAGCAAACAAAAAATCATTGCATCCATCGAAACGAATACCAATTAATTTGCAATGGTTAAAAACCACATTTCTTAGACCCGTTTCTGTCAATTTGGCGTTACTAAAATCACAATTTTCAAATTGACAATCAATGAAATTAAAATAGGACAACCGAATTTCTGAAAAGTTACAGTCAATGAATTGACAGTTTTCATAGTTCCCTTTTTGTAGGGAATCTAGCGTAAAATCTTTACTTTGAAAAGTTAAGTCGTCGATAAAATGTTGACTCATGTATTATTAATTTTGATTGTCCCTCCAATAATACTACTTTAGCTACTATAAAGCAATTTTTATTCAATAGAGCGTCAGATAAAAAAGTGATAGTTGATTTAGAAGTCAGGAACCAGAAGTCAGCCCGTCAATTTTATTGACTGTCAGCAGTCAAATGACTCAAAAATAAATTATTGTTTATCAAATATTTATACTTTAAAAATCTGAC
>CAYMSC010000176.1:0-11474 GCA_964392805.1 uncultured Saprospiraceae bacterium | reverse complement strand
ACCTATGATAAAAACATTCAATTGAAAAATCAAATGCGGAAGTTATTTTTTCGTCGGCTCTTATTTTAATAATCGATTGAAATTAGATTTGAATGTAGTGGTAAAAGATTTGGAATTGATTGTTAGTCGCCCTAAAAGTCAATTGTTTCGGTCTTGGGTGGATAGTTAAAGATGAAGACTACTCAGAAACTGTTTTTAATAATAAATCTTATTTCTTCGAAGTCAACAGATCATAATCCAAATAGTAAATAATCTTCAAAGACAAACTATTAGTTTGAGGTGCGTCCCATAAATTATTTAAGTTATCTCCAAAAGTAATCTCTCCCAATGCATCACTATTAAAAATACTGTTTTTCCACACAACAAAAATATCACTCCCTGGTGCAAAACGCCAACGATAGACCATATCAATCGTAAAAGCATTAAAGTTGTTATCGTGGTCACCTATATAATTTGTTGCTCCTAAAGTCCCATCTTGATTCAATAATCGGAAATCATTATCATCGTATTGAACCCTTGACCAATAATGACGCATTCGGAAAGTAAGTGCCATGTTGGGATTGAAGTTATAATTGGTATTAAACAAGTTAATTAAGGTTTTTCGTTTTCGGATGCCAAAAATAATGTCCTCTTCATTCACCCCAATTTTATTGACAAAGCCTACATCATTATTTTGAATTTCGTTTGTCAATTCTACACTGAAATTCAATTTGTCATTGACTCTATATCGAGGTTCGATGCCAAAAAATACTCTATTTCTACCTGCCTCATTATGCTTTCTAACATTGCCATAAAAACCAAAAGCTAACTTCTTTCGCTCATCGGACCAGATATTCCACCCAATCATATTGAGTGTGGGGACTTTATAAAAACGACCAACTGTCCTAGGTTCAAAATAATCATTAGCCGCTACTGGTTGATGGTAGGTAAACAGATTAAATCGCCAGAATTTTTTAGTCTGGGCATAAGCCCAAAAATTCATAGCATAGCTAGTAAACGCATTTGGTTCATATAACCTACTATATTCTGACCAAGCACCAAGGCCTGCAAAATTGAAAATACCAAAGGGTTTAGTATGATTAAACTCTACAAATCCTTCGTAAGACCGTTCATTATTATTGTTCAAAAATCCCAAATCATTTGGGTCGTAGGTATCACTTTCTTCGTTATAAAATAAACCTGCTGCTATTTTTCCATTGGTTTTCCTTAAACCAAGAGACATTTTATGTCCTAATTCTTTTCCTTCTTCAAAATATTTTTGACTCAAAGCACCGCTCCCACTAATACTATAAGAGTTGGCTTTGTTTTTTAACTCAAATTGTGCACCTGTTACATTGGCATCATAGGCTTCGCCAAATCTGGTAACATTCGTGTTAATTAAGGTAGCATAAGAATTATTCTTTAAATTTTGGTCAAAAACGGTAACGTTATAATTGGTTAAAGGACTCGTCTCAAAAGTGCGTTCTTCACCAGTTTCCATATTCCGAATAGTCGCATGTGTGCTGGCAGAAATAGCGTTAAAAACACCAATACCCAGTCCTTTTGTGGTCCTACCAGAAACTTTAGTGGCATTAATTAATTGGGTTTGTGCAGGGTTATTAATAATTTCTTCGGTTTCGCCTAATTGTCCTCCCACTTCCCAAAAATTTAATGGTCGTCCCCCGACTCTTCTGGAATAAAAGAGCCCACCTTTATTAAATAATTCCAAGCCTTCGGTAAAAAATTGACGATTTTCATCAAACCGAACTTCAAAAGGAGAAAGATTTAATACTTGATTATCAGACCTTGCTTGTCCAAAATCAGGAATCAAGGTCATATCTAAAGTAAACGCATCATTGATACCATATTTTACATCCATCCCTGCATTAAAAGACCGTCCCCAAGAAGTAGAAGGGGTGGCACTTTTATCTGTATAATTTTCGCCATAAAAAGCGACAAAAGGAGTGGCAGATAATCGAAAGGGAGATTTGATATTAGAAATATTAGAAATTTCACCAAATTGATTGAGAAAACCATTTTGATTAGGGTCAATTTTACTCCAAAAGCTTTTTTCTTGGTGACGCTGAATCAACCGACCAAAATTTAGGCCCCAAACTTGTTCTTCTTGATTCGGAAAACGAATGGCAGAATAAGGAATTCGCATTTCGACGACCCAACCTTCTGCACTTTTTTGGACCGCACTTTTCCAAACCGCATCCCAATTTTCATCTTCCCCAAAAATGGAATATTTTGCGTCAAATTGTGCCCCTGCAGCCGTTACGATAAAACTAACGCCATTAATCCCACCTTGATAAGGGTCTATAAATATGCCAAACCAATCACTATTACCAATTTCATCCCGCTGAGTCACTTGTTGCAAAATACTATCGGGGCTAGTATCATAGAGCATCGCCCCTACATAAAGTGCCGCATTATCGTACATGATTTTTATTTCCGAACGATGCGTAGGTTTTCCACCAGCAAGGGGTTGTAATTGCACAAAGTCGGAAGCATTTGGCGCACTTTGCCAATCTACTTCATTGAGTTCTCCGTCAATCTTTGGTGCTTTTTCGGTCCGGTAAGCCTTCGTCTGTTTTTTATTGAGATTTAATGTTTGAGCTTGAGCAGCCATCATGAAAGCTACCATTGTTATTAGGCAAAGCAAAGTCTTCTTCATCGGGTGATTTCTTTTTTTTTAGGGCGTCGGCTTCCCTGTTTTATAAATTAATAAATGTTGGTGTCAAAACCTCATCAACCTCATCAACCTCATCAACCTCATCAACCTCATCAACCTCATCAACCTCATCAACCTCATACGTAGAGAATGACAGGACTGGTTAGAATTAGTTGCACCAAGCATAAATATTTTTAGAATTGCGCTAATAAAAAGCTTTCCTAATGGCAACGAATACAAAAATTAATAAAGAGTAAGCGATAAAAAATGGAAGGATTAAATCAATTTGATTAAAAGTCAATAAGGTGCCAATTAATAATAATTGGAAACCTAAACCAAAAGTAGAGATAGCCGTCATCAGCCACTTAGGAATGCCATTAGATTTGGAAGCAGAATGGTCTAAGGCATAAATAATGCGGTCAAATACGCCATATAGACAAAGGTAGGTTCGATATAAAAAAGTCACGGTTTTTTGATTTTCACCTTGCATTGCAACAGGTGTTTCCGTTTCAAAAACTCGACTTGTCGTATCTCCTTTAAAAATATTTCGTAGGATAACGTAGTAATAATTATAGAGAGTCCCTTGTAGTTGTAAACCAAAAAAAGCCAATAGGATTAAAAAAATAGAGCTATTGGTCATATAACCTATTGTTAATAAAATCAATAGATTAAGGATAATATCAAAAACAGAGTCTAAATATCGACCTGTGTAGGAGGGTTTGTTTCTAATCCGAGCTAGTTCTCCATCTGCGGCATCAAGGATGGATTTAAGAATAAAAAGAAGGGCTGCTAATAAATAATAATGATGGTACATCGCCAAAATACCCAACAAACCAGTAAGCATAAAGCAAAAAGTCACATGGACAGGCGTGAAAAAAGTTTCTTTCAAGGAAGCAGCAATAATTCTAGCAACTGGTCTTCCATAATCCGATAAATCTAGGAAACGATAGGGTTCTGGTAACTTTGACATTTTCCAGCTTTTGTCAAAATAATTAAAGACCAATATAGGTTTTGAGTAGCGTGTTTTAAATCACTATTTTGACAAGGTAAAATTACAATAAGTATTAATAAAAAAGTGATAATTCTCATTATTTTGCAGAGCTTTAAAATATCAACTATGCCAGCCGTAAAACAAAAGATAGTCAATTCCATGAAAATGTGTGTAATTTTAGAGTACATGAATTAAAAGAAGAATACTGTCAACTATTGTCTTAGGCGATGTTCATCTCTTTCCGTGTACCAATTTAGTCAATCAACCCTTGCTTTACCAATTTATCAAAAATCAATTGATCTACAGGTGAAATTTTATCCCTATCATTATTCGTTAACCAAGCCACTTCTGCTATTTCTGCCGCCGCCGCAATATTTCCTTGATAATTGGCCGTATAACATTGCATTAAAACTTGAATACCTTCTGCATGACTATCCGCCTGTGCTTGGAAATTGCCAAAAAAGTTAATTGTAGATGGAATTAGGTCAACCGTTAATTCTTCTTTAATTTCTCTAATCAAAGCAATGCTATCACTTTCCCCCTTTTCTCTTTTTCCTCCAGGGATATAAAATTTAGTTTTTCCTTTGCTCCGAGTACTTAGTATTTTTTTATTTTGGATATGAATCCATGCGAGTTTATCAATAATTTTCATGACAAATTTTCAGTATTTCAAATAATTAGCCCACTTCTCCTTTCATTCGTTTGCAAATTAGACAAGTGTTCTCTAATTTGCGAATTTTCGCTACTTAAATTAATCTGTCGAATGCCAAAACCAACTATTACTATTCGTTCTCCACATCTAAAAGGCGCGGAAGTCGCTTGGTTTGCCCCCTTATGCAATGGGGATGATGAATTTTTGAGTAGGCATGATTTGCGCTATAAAAGTGATTGGAGCAATACCTCAAGCGTATTGACGACAGCAGATAGATTGGGCTATCGGAATATTTTATGTCCTTCTTCTTATCAAGTAGGGCAAGATACCATGACTTTTGCAGCAGCAGTTGCCCCTCTGACGCAGCAAATTAATTTGTTAACAGCGATTCGATGTGGAGAAATGCACCCGCCAATGTTGGGCAGAGCGATTGCTACCTTAGACCATATTTTAAAAGGGCGACTCACTATAAATATTATTTCTTCTAATTTACCGGGAACAGATTTATCTTCAGAAGCTCGGTATCAACGGTCAAGAGAAGTCATTGAAATTCTTAAACAAGGGTGGACACAAGATTATATTGATTTCAAAGGAGAATTTTATAATATCCAACTAGATAATACCGACCCTGTTAAAACCTATCAACAAAATGGGGGGCCACTTTTATATTTTGGTGGCTATTCGCCTCCAGGCGTAGATTTATGTGCCGAACATTGTGATGTCTATTTGATGTGGCCAGAGACCGAAGAAAAACTGCAAGGCTTGATGCAAAATATGAGCGATAAAGCAGCAGGTTATGGCCGAAAAGTAGATTTCGGTTTACGAATTCATGTTATTGTGCGAGAAACAGAAGCGGAAGCAAAAGCGGCGGCAAGTCGGTTAATGTCTTTTGTGGATGACAAAAGAGGGGAAGAAATCCGTTTGCGGGCTTTGGATGGTAAATCTTATGGTGTATCTCGACAAACCGCTATGCGAGATTTGGCAGATGACGATGGTTTTGTAGAAGACCAATTATGGACGGGGATTGGACGAGCTAGATCTGGATGTGGAGGTGCGATTGTTGGAACACCTGACCAAGTATTAGCAAAAATTCAACGATATATGGATATGGGCATTCGGTCGTTTATTTTTTCTGGCTACCCTCATTTGGATGAATGCAAATTATTTGGCCGCCATGTGCTACCTCATATTCCTACCTTTTCGATGCCGATAGAGCAGGGGAGGATACCTGTTGGAGAACCTTTATCTCCTTTGGCAGGAGGTATTAGAAGGTGATGCTTATACTAGAAACGGGATAAATTTGTGAAAATTCAGTCAGAAGTCAGAAGTCAGAAGTCAGACCGTCAATTTCATTGACTGTCAGAGGTCAGATGAACTAGGTTTAGTATGCTGATTTTCAGATACTTGCATTTTTAAAGTCTGACCTCTGACAGTTCAGATGAAAAATCGGGACGGTCTGACCTCTGACAGAAAAATGTAATTTTTCGGTCTGACTTCTGACCTCTTTTCAAAATCACTTTTATCCCGTTTGGAGTATATTAACATGGTTTTAAAATTTATTTGGCTATTAAGTGACCGTAAATGTTTAGTTTTTTGTACAAAAAATGCTAGAATTTGACAAAAAAGTCTAGTAAACTAATTATTTTTAGAACAACTTTGTGCATTTTAAATGCGTATAACTGTTTAGAATAGGAGAATGAGCGCAAAACAAAAAATGGAAGGAATCAAATGCTTTTGCAAATCAGTTTATAATTTCTCTTTTGTTACGCTTTATGCCCTCAACATAATCCTGCCCCGAAAAAAATCAGAGGCCTCTACACTCGATTACTATCGTGGACTTGTTCTGAATATTCACGAATAAAACAAGTGTTTATGAAAAAATCAAACCAATCAACCAACATTTCCTCCCTAGATAGCTTTAAATTAGATGCCTTATCTACTTTTTGGCAATTGGACCAATTCATATTAGACCAATTAGAAGATTTTATTGCAGAACGCTTTAAATTTCCTAAAGGTGGTGGTTGGGATTTAGATAGTTTATGCGAAGATATTATTTTCCAAAATGACCTAACACTCGAAGGTAGAACTAAAATTTTATTGCCTGATGAAATTGCCGCTAATCGAAAACTCAATTTTAAAAATTCAGATGCCATCCAATTAATTACAAGAGAGCTAATAGAACGCTATCGACCTAATCTGTACTCACCACAGGACCAAGCAACTTTACAACAAATTAGTCAAGTGATTTATGCAATGGAAGCGATTCGTCTGGGATTATTAGGGCAGCAAATTGATAGGGAAACGCCTCCTTCTAGTGTAAATAAATTGTTGTGATGTATTTTTTGATTCTTTGCAATATCCAATTAAAATATTAGGAGGCGAATTTATAAGAAGGGTTTTCTTGTAAAAGATTTATTGCTTGAAAATCAAGTCAAAGACTTGAAAAATATTGATTTAAGCATCGCCCTTTTTGCTATTTTGTTCCGTTTGCTCTTTTGAGAGTACCTCCCAACAAGGAATATTACCTAAAAGTAGATTTGAAAATTCCTGATAATGATAGGATATAAAAAGGTCATTTTCTGTAGATTCAGACAAAACAGGTATTTTCTCTCCATAAGCATGTTCTGGCTTGTAGGGGATTTTAGCTTTGTTGAAATACCCCTCCAAAGTGCATGCATCCAAATAATACAATTCCTTGAAAAGACCTTCAAACTCAGCTGTATAAGTAGTTATCCATTTTTTTAAATCAGAATTTTGATTTTCTAATCTAGAAGGCAAAGGAAGCACATTAAGATTCCTTAGGTCACTTGAGTCAAAACGATATTCGATAGCTTGTTTGGCAACATCAATAACACCATTGATATTTTGCCTATTAAGACTAAATACGACTACTAAAATTTGGGGCATTAGCATCGTACAAATTCCTCCCGTATCGGAGAGACCTGTTCTAGAATCAACAAAAATATAATCGTATTTAGCCTCTAATACGGAGGCAAATAAAGTGAAGAAAAAAGGAGAATCTTGGTAAAAATCTATCCAATTAATGCTATTAAGTTGAGTCGTGTAGTTACTATCAAATCTTCCCGACTTTATGATGTCAAGGTTATTGTTTTCCTCCAATACATTTTTGCAAATATATTGGTCAATGTTCTTATCAATGTATTCAACAATTTCGCATTGATTTTTTGGCAAAAACTATCGAAAAAATCTTAGCCCTAAAATTTACCCGATTAATCAATCCACATTACTTATTAAAAATGTTGTCTTTTCCTTCGATGGTTTTTAATTCAAGACCATTCCCTATATTATTTAGCATGGAGCCCTCATTATTCTTCCCATATTCCATTTTTGAAAAGTTGAAACCATTTTTCAAGATTTTCTTCCTTATATAAATTGGCCATTCTAAAAACTTCCCGAGCAAATTCAATTGGGGCAATTCCATTTGCCGTTATGATATTACGATCTGTGATAGCTAAGGTGTTTTGATACAAATCCGCTCCTTGGTATGCTGGAGCTATTCCTTTCAAATAATTTAGGTCATTACTGGTGTGCTTGATTTTATCTAACATGCCTATTTTTCCCAAAAAGGTCGTTGCCGCACAAATAGCAGCAATTGGTTTATTGGATTTATCTACCTGTATAACTAATTGCTGTATTTTTTCAGGATTTTCTTTTTCCCACATATTACCTCCTGGTAAAACCAATAATTCTACTGCTTCTGTATTAATTTCACTTAGCGAGCAGGTTGGTTTTACTACTAATCCACCCATTGATTTTACGGAATGACCATCCTTAGAAGCATAAATCAATTCATGATGGTCACTCTTATTTAATTCGGGTGCTAAATAAGCTATTTCCCAATCAGCGTAGCCATCAAATAGGTATATGAATATTCTTTTTTTCATCAATTTAATTTGTTTTTTTTGCTTGTGCCTAACCCGTCCAAAATGATGGTAATAACAGCTCTTCCGATGTTACGTACCTACGGCACGATTCAATTCGCTCCTAGCTTATTTGCGTAGGTTATTTTTTGCTAAACCCCTTATAATATCTTTTTTTCTCAATATTTAATGGATATTCAATAAACTCTATATTAGTCTGAAATCCTGCCTGATTGAACCCGTCTTCGATTTCTGAATAATTATTACGTATCTTCGGAGTTTGAAATATTAGATTTTTTACTATATTGTGGAATGTTTATTCAACAATATAGGATTTTCTTATAAAAATAAATAGTTAATAAAAAAGGTTTTGAACCACAAAAGAATCAAAAGTGAACAAAAGGATTACACAAAAGACTTTTAAAACAACTCTTTTGTGGCTAACTTTTGTGTTCTTTGTTCCTTTTGTGGTTCAAAATAAATTTTATAAGAAAAACCTTTTTAAGAGCCGACGAAAAAATAAGTTCCGCATTTTTCAAATGGATTTTTTTGTAATGGGTTGAAAACCTATGATAAAAACATTCAATTGAAAAATCAAATGCGGAAGTTATTTTTTCGTTATTACTAAGTAATGCAGTCTAATTAATCGGGTAATTTATAGCTATCTTTTCTCGCTATTTTTTACCAAAAAGTAAATCCGTAGCTAGGCTATGCATTGATTTTTTGGCAAAAATTATCGAAAAAATCTTAGCTCTAAATTTTACCCGATTAATCAATCCGCATTACTTAACAAAACGAAATACAATGAAAAATAAATTCCTACTCTTTTGGGGAGTCCTTTGCCTAGTGACTCTTTTTACCTTTTGCCAAGAAGAACCAGTCAAAAAAGGAAGTGCGGAACACATCGCTAAAGTGACGGGCGATATTTCGGATGCAACACTTGTTGGGGCAGATGCTCGACAAGGGGATTGGATGTCCTATGGTCGAAATTATAAAGAGGATAGATACTCTACTTTAAATCAAATTACAAAGGAGAATGTCAAAGATTTAGGCTTAGCATGGGCAGAAGAATTGGGGACAAAAAGAGGTTTACAAGCTACTCCTCTTGTAGTCGACGGAATCATGTACTTCTCTGGCCCTTTTAATAAAGTTTGGGCTTATGATGCTCGAACGGGGAAAGAAATTTGGCAATTTACTCACGATTATAATACGGATTCTAATATAGACCTATGCTGTGGATTTTCGAATAGAGGATTAGCGATGTACAAAGGAGATTTATTTATGGGGACTTTAGATGGAAAATTACTATCCATCGATGCGACCACAGGTAAAAAGAATTGGGAAGTATTGACGATTCCTCCAGATGAAAATTATTCTATTACAGGGGCTCCTAGAGTTGCGAAAGGTAAAGTCATTATTGGAAACGGTGGAGCAGAAATTGGTGCGAGAGGCTATGTTACGGCTTATGATGCCGCTACGGGGAAACAAGCATGGCGTTTCTATACCGTTCCTGGAGACCCTAGCAAACCTTATGAGCATGCAGATTTAGAAGCAGCGGCTAAGACCTGGAATGGCGACGAATATTGGAAGCAAGGTGGTGGTGGTACTGTTTGGGATGCGATGGCTTATGACCCTGAACTAAATCTTTTTTACATCGGTGTCGGTAACGGGGCTCACTGGAATAGAGAATTTAGAAGCCCTGGTGGTGGCGATAATTTATACTTGTCTAGTATTGTTGCCTTAAATCCAGATGATGGTTCTTATGTTTGGCATTACCAAACTACGCCTGGAGATTCTTGGGATTATACAGCTACGCAACATATCATTTTAGCGGATATGGAAATCGAGGGGAAGGAACGAAAGGTATTGATGCAAGCACCTAAAAATGGCTATTTCTATGTGCTAGATAGAACCAATGGTCAATTTATTTCTGCCGATAATTTTGTTTACCAAAATTGGACAACAGGAATGGATGAAAATGGTAGACCGATTGAAGCAGAAGGCGCTCGTTATTTAGACGGGCAGGTTCATTGGATTGCGCCAAGTACACATGGAGGACACAACTGGCCACCAATGACCTATAATCATAAGACGGGCTTAGTTTATATTCCAACGGCAAAAGAATCACAAGGCTTTGTGCAGACGGCTAGTGCCAACGACCCCAATGCTTTAGGGGGTGGATTTAATGCCAATGTATCATTGAATAATAAATTATACATGCCCAATGTCTTTGACCCTAATCCTGAAGCGCCGATTCCAAATACAACAAGTGGACGACTAGTGGCATGGAATCCTAAAACACAAAAAGAAGTCTGGGGCATTGACCAAGTAGGTATTTATAACGGTGGCTTATTAAGTACAGAAACGGGCTTATTGATGCAGGGAGATGCTACTGGAATGTTTACGATAAGAGATGCCGATGATGGAAAGGTATTGAAGCAAATTGACCTCCGTTCTGGAATTGTTGGTTCTCCAATAACTTATCTAGTAGATGGCGAACAATATATTTCTATTTTAGTAGGGTGGGGTGGTTATTTAGCCAAATTACATAAGCACGTACCTCGTATTCACCCTGGTACGATGTATACTTTTAAATTAGGCGGTGCGGCGGAACATCCTGAAAAAATGCCTGCTTTTGAGCAACCATTGACTGCTATGAGAGATGATGCGACGCCTGCTCAAATTGGGAATGGTTGGAATGTTTTCACCCGTTTCTGTATTAGTTGTCATCCGATGCCCGGTGCAGGTCATTCTTCTACACCTGATTTGGCTCGTTCTACAGACCAAATTTTTGAGAATTATGATGGCATTGTAATGGACGGCGCTTTAGCTAGTCAAGGGATGCCTGGTTTAAAAGGATTGATTACGGAAGATGAATTAAAAGACTTAAAGAGTTTTGTTTTCTATTCTTCCAAAGTGTTGGGTGCTGGTATGGACCCTAATGAGTATTTAACCAATGTAGCAGGTATGCAGTATTTAGCAGACCAAGCGGCGGTGGTGAAAAATTAGAAGTGGATTCAATAAAAGATAATTTTGGCACTATGGTAAAAGTGTGGGGCAGCATATAGTTGGCGTATTAACGAGGCTGTCTCATAAGTAAAAATGAGTTTTTAAAACCGAATAAAATATCGAAATCCTCCCCCTAACCCCCTCCAAAGGCAGGGCTGTTAAGTTCTATATTTGCAAATTTTAGTGCATTTATTTTTTGCACAAAATTTGGTGATTTGCATGGATTTTCTCCCCCTTTGAAGGGGGTTGGGGGGATGTAACACCGATAATTTTCAGAATAGTGGGAAT
>CAYMSC010000175.1:4834-11540 GCA_964392805.1 uncultured Saprospiraceae bacterium | reverse complement strand
CAGAATAAATTTAATGAAAAGTAACCCCATTTTATACGACACAAATAGTGCCGCTAGGTACTCAACATGGGTAACTAAAAGGAATATAAAGCTGTTTGGGCGTGCCGTAGGTACGTAACATCCGTTTCAAACCCATGTTACGTACCTACGGCACGATTAAATTTGGTCTGTAACCTTATTGACTACCCATGTTGAGTACCTAACGGCACTTCCTGTTTAAAGGAGCTTACGCATTAGATATAACACCTTTCATCTTTGTTTTTTATTCTGTGGGTAATCGGTAGAACTTGAAGTTCTGGAAGCTCTAGAGTAGGCAAAAATTATTTCCAGAGCTATCGAATAAGTTATTTATTTACTTACTTACTCAATCTATCTGCCATCTTAACCGCCTCATAAGCATTTAATATCCGCCCTGAAATACACAAATCTGTAAAAGGTACCAACGTTGGTTCGCCACCCGGTGTAAGCACCTCAAAATTTACTCTTGTCCCTGATTTCATAATAATTTGTTTGACTTGTCCCGCTGTTAATGAAGGGTAATACGACCGAATCAAGGCTACAACCCCCGCTACTGCTGGTGCTGCCATAGAAGTGCCACCCATTGGTCGATATTTACTACCTGGAACAGTTGATAAAATCCCTACGCCGGGTGCAAAAATATCTACGTTCCGTTTACCATAATTTGAAAACGCCGCAGGTAAAGATTCATCCCAATTATAGGTATTCGCACCAACCATAATCACATTATCTGAAATTTCTTTCATTGCATCAGGAGTGTCATTAGGAAAAGTTGGTTCGGTATCAATATTTTGCCCACTATTACCTGATGACATTACTATCACGACATCTTTTTCGGCTGCATATTTAATGGCTTCATACACCCATTCTCGATTAGGGGAATATCCTTTTCCAAAACTTGCATTAATAACCCTTGCTCCATTATCCGCTGCATATCGAATGCCCAAAGCAACATCTTTATCGTATTCATCTCCTTGTGGCACAAGCCGCAAAGACATTATTCTTACATTATTCGCTATTCCATCCACTCCTTTATTGTTACGAACTGCGCCGATAATACCCGCAACATGACTTGCATGCGCCTCACTTCCTATGGTGTTTTTTACATTATTATCTCCATACACCTTTACTCCATAATCATAAGGGTCTGGCTGACCTGCTCTCGCATTAAAATCTACATTAAAATAATAACCTGAACCTGTAAATTTTTCACTAACCTCTTTGGCTAATTTTTGATAGAGTTTATAGTCTTCCATTTCTTCTAGCGTTATATCTGCTTCCTTTTTATCCCCAAATTGCTCTTTGAAATTTCTGACCATTCTCGTCATTTCTAAATTCTCATTATAAGTGTTCCCTAAAAAGTTCCAACCATGAATATCATCTACAAAACCATTGTCATCATTATCTTTCCCATCATCTGCTATTTCTTTTGTATTATTCCACATCACTGGACCCAAATCTTCATGATCTGTATCAATTCCTGTGTCTGCAACTGCCGCAATGACCGTCGTACTTTTTTTATCTTTTAAAAATTCATAAGCTTTCGCCAAACTTATTCCCGGAATCGTATCGCTTGTTAAATCCGCATGTCCCCAATTTTTTAATTGTGCTGCCGTCAATCGACTAGTTTTAGCAGGCAAATTTAAAACGTCACTTTCTATAACTGGTACTGCTACTTTTTTGGACGCACTACAACTAATTAAAAATATCAAAGAAAATAAAAAAGAATACGATGGTTTTATTAAAGTCATATTGTTAATGTTATTGTTAATAATTTCAAGCTAGAATGCAAATTAATCATATTAGTTTTAATATAAAACAATTACGGGCCTAATTGGGGTTTGTCCCCAAGTAAATAGAACCAATATGCTGTCCCTCTTGGACTATATTTAGAAAAAGTAGAGTCTCAGAGGGACGACATATCGGTAAAAATGGCTACTACTCTACATTTTTTCAACCTTAAAGTCCCATGAGGACGGCATATGATTGTAAAAAATTGGAGACAATGCTCGATTGCGCCCAACAATTACCAAATTTAACCCCTCAGTAACATAGAAGAACAAGGGAAATATTGATAAGTTTATCGAAGTAGTTCAGATTTTGTTGGCTTTTGTCTTTACATTCAAAATGTAACAATGGGCATTGGTAAGTTCTCAACGAGGTTATCTCATAAATATAAGTCTTCGCCCTTCAATCGCTCTCCCCCACAATAAACATTAAACCGCTCTGCTTTTAAAAAACCAATTAAAGTAATATCGGTTTCTTCTGCCAACTCGATGGCTAAACTAGAAGGCGCTCCAACTGCTGCTATAATAGGAAGACCAACCATCATTGCCTTCTGAACCAATTCAAAGCTAATCCGACCACTCAACATCAGTACTTCCTTTCTCAATGGAATTTGATTATTTTGCAAGCAATGACCGATTAGTTTATCAACCGCATTATGTCGGCCAACATCTTCTGCCACCCTTACCAAGTCACCAGTAATAGAAAAGATAGCTGCTGCATGAATCCCCCCTGTTTGGTCAAAAAGAGATTGAATATTCCTTAATAAAAGGGGCAATTTAGTAAGCGTAGTTGGGGAAATTTTTGGTAGCGCAGGTCGTGGAAAAAAGCAACTCGTTTTAGTTAATTTATCAATCGACGATTTACCACAAACACCACAACTAGAGGTCGAATAGAAGTTTCTTTCTAATGTATCTATTGCGACTACCACTGTTTTTAACAAACTAATAATCAATATATTATCTTCTAATTGTTTAATGGAGGTAATATCAGAAAAATGCCCAACAATTCCTTCTGAAAACAAAAATCCGATAGCCAAAGACTTGTCATTTCCCGGTGTCCGCATGGTCACCGCTAATTTTTTTTTCACCCATTTTCCTTTAAAAAAATAATGTATTCGGATTTCCAAAGGTGCTTCAATCACCACTAAATCCTCAAAAGGTAAGTGCCGCCCTTGTATGATTTTAATAATAGGCTGTTTTTTAATAGCAATGGAATACGTTTCGCTCATTGGAACTATTTTAGCTTCTATGATATTTATTAAGCAACGGTTTTAAAAAGACTATTAGACAACTACAAAGCTGTATAACGTTTTGATTTTACAAATCAATAACGTATTAAATAGTATTCTTTTTCAAATAAAGCCTTATTTTTGTATAAAAATAATTACTTAGAAATATTAACCAATAACTAAAATGGTAAAAATCGGTGATACAGAATTAGGAGAATTTCCCCTATTACTCGCCCCAATGGAAGATGTAAGTGACCCGCCTTTTCGTGCTTTATGCAAAGCGCAAGGTTGTGATATGATGTACACTGAATTTATTTCCGTAGAAGGATTGATTAGAGATGCAACTAAAAGTGTACAAAAATTGGATATTTATCCTGAAGAACGACCTATTGGTATTCAGATTTTTGGTGCTAATATTGATTCCATGATGAAAGCAGCTGAAATTGTGGAAGCTGCTAATCCAGAAGTACTCGATATAAATTATGGTTGCCCTGTAAAAAAAGTGACCTCCAAAATGTGTGGCGCTGGTATTTTACAAGATATACCTAGAATGGTAGAACTTACAAAACAAGTAGTCAATGCAACTAATTTACCCGTAACGGTAAAAACTAGATTGGGTTGGGACGAAAAAACCGAATATATCGAAGAGGTCGCAGAAAGACTCCAAGATGTAGGTATCAAAGCCCTTTCTATACACGGGCGTACTCGGAAGCAAATGTATAAAGGAGAAGCAGATTGGACGAGAATAGGTAAAATAAAAGAAAATCCTCGTATTAAAATTCCTATCTTTGGCAATGGAGATATTACTTCTCCTCAAAAAGCAAAGGAATACAAAGAAAAATATAAGGTAGATGGCATCATGATTGGTCGAGCAAGTATTGGTTATCCTTGGATTTTTAGAGAAATCAAGCATTACTTTAAAACAGGAGAGATTTTACCGCCGCCAACGGTTGCTGAAAGAGTGGCTGCTGCTAAACAGCATTTTAATCACTCCGTTGAATGGAAAGGATTGACGCTAGGCATTTTGGAAATGCGTCGTCACTATACCAACTATTTTAGAGGATTCCCCCACATTAAACCTTATCGAACTAAGTTGGTCACTAGTCATAATCCAGAAGAAATTATGGAAGTTTTTGATTTAATTGAAGAACGATATGCTGAGTTAATGACAACTCATTAAATTGTTCCTAAAGTCATCCCAATAACATCACTTTTAAACTTTTTTTACTATCTCAAATCACCCTTAATTGGTCTTTAATATACAACCACACGAGAGAGAAATTTTTACTTTAATCGAGCAAACCGCTACCGAATTGAACTACCCTACCTTTGTCGTTGGTGGTTATGTACGAGACCGACTGCTTGCTCGTCCTTCCAAAGACATGGACATTGTCTGCGTAGGTAATGGTATTCGGTTGGCACAAAATGTTGCTTCTAGAATGCGCCCGATTCCTAGGGTAGTCGTCTACAAACGATTTGGAACAGCTATGCTCAAATGTAAAGATTTGGAAATAGAGTTTGTAGGTGCAAGAAAAGAATCTTACCGACACGACTCTCGAAAACCAACCATAGATGAAGGCTCTTTGGAAGATGACCAAAATCGTAGAGACTTCACTATCAATGCTTTAGCAGTAGGGTTATCTGGTAATAGATTTGGAGAAATTATTGACCCTTTTGGCGGCTTGGCTCATTTAGAAGCTAAAATTATTAAAACACCTTTAGAACCGGGCAAAACTTTCTCGGATGATCCTTTGAGAATGATGCGTGCTATTCGGTTTTCCACTCAACTTGGTTTTACTATTGAAGAAAGAACCTACAAGGCGCTTTCAAAATATAAAAATCGGATTAATATTATTTCAAAAGAAAGAATTATTACCGAGCTCAATAAAATTATCCTAGCTCCCAAGCCTTCTATTGGCTTTAAATTATTATTTGATACAGGTCTACTCGCCATTATTTTTCCTGAGATGGCGGCATTACACGGCGTTGATTATAAAGATGGGAAAGGACATAAAGACAATTTCTATCATACGCTTGAAGTGCTAGATAACATCTGTAAAAAAACGAACAATTTATGGCTTCGATGGGCAGCGATTATGCACGACATCGCCAAACCCCCTACTAAACGATTTGACCCTAATCACGGTTGGACCTTTCACGGTCACGAAGCATTAGGAGCGGCTATGGTACCTCGCATTTTTAGGAGAATGAAACTCCCTTTAGACCATAAAATGAAGTATGTTCAATTGTTGGTTAGACTTCATCTCAGGCCCATTTCCTTAACTAAAGAAAATATAACAGACTCTGCTATTAGACGTTTACTCTTTGAAGCAGGCGACGATTTAGAAGACCTGATGATTCTTTGTGAGGCAGATATTACTTCTAAAAACTCGAAGAAAGTTAAACGCTATTTAGCTAATTACGAACTCGTTAGAGAAAAATTAAAAGAAATTGAAGCTAAAGACCATATTAGAAACTGGCAACCACCTGTATCGGGAGAATTAATTATGGAAACCTTCAATATAGCGCCTTCCAGACAAGTAGGTATTATTAAGAATGCTATTCGGGAAGCTATCTTAGATGGCGTTATTGGAAACAATTATGACGAAGCTTTTGCGTTTATGTTAGCAGAAGGCAAAAAACTAGGCTTAAAACCAGTAAACGCCTAATCTTCAATAGCAAATAGCAGGCTATTTGGTAAAACTAAATCTATCATGGCTAGAGTCCTAAGTATTGTATGCTTTTTATCTTTTCAAATATTCTTAAATGCTCAAAATCCCCTTGCCCATGCGATAGATTCGCTCCCCAACTCAAATATTCTTGTAGAGAAGAAAAAAAAGAAAATATCTATCAAACGATATTTCAAAGAAGATTATCCTTCTCCTAAAAAAGCAGTCATATTGGGTATTATTCCTGGAATGGGACAGATTTATAATAAAAAATATTGGAAATTACCACTTGTTTATGGAGCATTAGGAGGCGTTGTTTATTCAATTATTAATAATAGTTCCAATTTCAACAAGTATCAGAACTCTTTGGATATAAGAAATAGTACTGAATGCCAAGAATTAATAGGTCCATATACTCCAGAAAATTGTCAAGACCCATTCCCTAGTACTCCAATTAATGCTATAACTGCCAATAGGAATAGCTTTGATAAAAATAGACAAGTTTCCTGGATTGCGATTATTGGATTTTATCTTATTTCAGCAGGAGATGCTTTTGTGGATGCTCACCTCAAGAATTTTAATGTCAGTGATGATATTAGTTTTCAACCTATTTTAGAAACAGGTTACAATAATCAACCTCTTATGGGGATTGGACTTACCATTCCTATTGGTCAATAATGGCTATTGAAAACCGCACTAGCTAAATTAAAAGAACGAATAATTCTAATTAGTGAAGCTACCTGACTCCTGATTCCTAAAATCTGACATCTGAGTAGTTACTACATTTTTTTCTTTACATAAATTTGCAGCTTAATCTTACTCTTTTTTCCTAAATCCAGCTATTTTTTCTACATTTATGGTAAAATAACGAGAAAACTATAATTTCATTTCTTTCAGGCAACTACATTTCAAAAATATCCCTGAATTTTAATTTATTGTGAGTAGTACTACTCCATAACAAATCTAACACCATTCCTATGTCTGATTTGGCAAAAGGACTTAT
>CAYMSC010000175.1:0-4734 GCA_964392805.1 uncultured Saprospiraceae bacterium | reverse complement strand
ACTTATAGTAACTTAGGCTTGGCTAGAGCCAATGAAGTTAAACAACTATTCTTAAAAGATATTCCAAACGACCGAATTCGAGTTATTGGTGCCGTATCTCCCTATTCCGAAGCATCAACTGACGATTTTATAGATGGTGTTGCTTTTAAATGGTTGGAAAAATCAAAATCTGCAGTAGAAATTTTTGCGGACCGTACAATTATCCGTTTTCCTTTTAATTCCGTTCATAAAATCACTGATCCTGTTATTGATGATTATTTGAATAATTTAGCAAAAAAAATAATTGTTACTAAAGAAAAAGTAAGTCTTACAGGTCATACCGATAATGTGGGAGAACCCGAAATAAATATCCAGTTGGCATTAAGAAGAGCCAAAATGATTCGAGACTTACTCTTGGAAAAAGGCGTTAATCGAAATCAAATTAATACCTATTCTAAAGGAGAAAACGCCCCAGTTGATAATAATCGAACAGAATTAGGTCGGCAAAAAAATCGTAGAGTTGTCGTTCGATTAATTAAAAAAAATAACTAATCTTAATACATGTACTTAAGTATTTTATTCTTACAACATATGCCAAATGATTGCCCTGGTTGTTTTTGGTCTTGGTTTTTTTGGATGTTAGCGGCTTTTGCTTTAGGCTTAGGTATTGGTAGATGGATTTGGGGAAAATATGCGCTTTTAGTAAAGAAAAAAAATAAAACACTAAAGACGTTTAAAAATAAAAACGAAACATTAGAAAAAGATTTTATAGCTGTAAAATATCAATTAAACGAAACTGAAAAAGATAATAAAGGACTCAAAGCTTCTCTGACTGATTCGGAGGCAAATATTATTGCCTTGAGTGCTCAATTATCAAGACTTAGACAAGAAAATAAAACGAAAAAAACAGTAGAAAAACTTACTATAAAAGAGGTCGAAGTACCTATCAATATTCCAAGTCCTGATGACAAAAAAACGCTCAATACTGTCAATATAAAAGAAAAAACAGAAGAAAATAAAGTCAATTCAGCAAAAGATAACCTCCTTTCTGTTTCAGAAACGAATGTTACTAATGAAATTATTACAAACAATAATGAGTCTATTCTTTCTTCTTCTAAGTTTTTAGATTATGGCCCCTATTTAAAAAATAATAATTTAAAAATAATCGAAGGAGTTGGTCCCAAAATAGAAGGCATTTTAAATAAGGCAGGCTATGTTACTTGGAACGATTTAGTAATTGCTGATTCAAATACCTTAAAAAATATCATGCACGATGCTGGTCCAAGATATAGAATTCACAGTCCACGAACTTGGCAAAAACAAATTCAATTATGCTTAGAAAAAAATTGGCAAGGTCTAATTGATTATCAACAAAAATTATATGCTGAAAAAACCAATCAAGATATTACCCCTATTTTAACAAAAATTGAAAAAATCATTACTAAAAAATTAGGCTTTGTTGACCTTGCGGTTAATGATTTAAAAATGGTAGAAGGTATTGGCCCTAAAATAGAAAGCTTATTAAATATAGGGCATATCAATAATTGGGAAGAACTTGCCAATGCACCTTTAGAAAGAATCGAAAAAATATTAGAAGATGGTGGAGATAGATTTAAGTTAGCGATTCCATCTTCTTGGTCTATTCAAGCTCAATATGCCATAAATCATGATTGGGTAAAACTTCGACAATATCAAGAAGAACTCACTAATGGTCAATCTTGAAAAATTACTGCATAATTTTTTAAATTCATTATCTTCGCCAATTTTGAAATCGAAAATTCATAAACGCAACGCACTAATGATTAATATCCTAAGCTGGCAAAGCCAGTACCATAATTTTGAATTTTGAATCTATTCATCGTGCTAATACTAAATCTAAAATTCTTTATTAAAGCATTGGAAGCCATTTTATTTACCACTGAATGGTGAAAATGGTACAAAACCCCATTCAAAATTCTGTCAAAAAAGCGCAGAAGTTTATTGAGTAGAAACTAAGTAAACTTCAAATTCAACTTCAAATTCAAGGTTTAAGCCACCTACAGCGGGGAAATTGATGTTGAATTTGAGGTTGAGGTTGAAATTGAGATTGAGATTGAGATTTAAAAATAAAGTCTCCCAATAAGAAAAGGGCTTGAGTGACAAACACTCAAGCCCTTTCTATTTGAAAGTATAAACAATATTTATTCTTCCACCACTACTAATTTCTGATATTTAGAACTGCCATTTTGGTCAACAATACCTATGACATAAACACCTGCTTTAGTAAGCGGACTATTAAGGCCTATTACACCTCTATCGCCAGTAACAACCTTCTCTAATATAAGCGCATTTGTCGGACTATAAAGTCTGATAATACCTCCTTCGTTAGTAGAAAACTGATAATTTAGCGTTGGATTTACGGTTAAGCTTATCGGATTAGGATAGACATCAAACTGTGGTTGTACACTCGATACTGCTAAACTGAGTGTGCCTAGTGTGATAAAGTCATAATCGCTTGGTCTAATATTCTCATTCGTAGTAATTGAACCCACAGAAAAATTTGCAATTTCAGACCCCATTCTTGCTCTTGAGTTAGATACATCTAATGTAAATCTATCAATCGAGGAAGGAATTAATTCCCACTGATTTCCTCTCCAGCCAATTATGGTTAATCTGTTTAAATCACTTTCTGTCAAAGATTCAATATTGCTTCTTTCATCCCAAGTTAAAGTAACTTGAGTTCTAATATTTCCATCAACATCCCAATACTCTTGCTCACTAATTTGTGAAAGTAAGGGTTCTAGTTTTGAAGTTCCACTTTCATTAATAAAGCTTGGATCATTATCATAATAAGCAGCACTTGTCTTAGGTGCTCCAGAAATCGCAACAGGTCGGAATCTACTATTTGCCCCTGTGGGGAAAGTAAATGCCTCGTTGTGATATACTTTTGCATATCCGTCAATGTACTGCATATCAGATGCGCCAACCCAGCTACTTCCGTGGCTAAAGTTGATATATCCTTTCTTATTATCTCGCTCTGTGGAGATTTGTCCAGGATATATTCCGTTTCCATCATGAAAATTATGCTTACTAAAAATAGAAATTGATGAATTATCAGGAATGAAAATCTCCCCATAAACCTTGGAAGATTGAGCATCCAACTGGAAACTAATAGTTGCCAATAATAGCATTGCTAAACCTGATAAAATATTTTTCATTCTAAGCATATTAATATTTTTGATAACACTAAATAAAATACATTCAATCTTTAAAAGACATAATTGGAGGGGACTTAGAAGCCCCCTCCCTTAATGTTTTATTTAGAATAGCAATGAGTAGTAGAAACTGAACGTGTCAGACCATACGGCCTCACTATCCATTCTTACAATGCTCACAGTTACTGTGTTAGAAGTAACCTTCTTAATGTTAATAGAGAAGTTTACTCTACATCTATCACTGCCATCATTAAATCTATTAAGTGCTTGTGCAAAAGAGTTTAAAGCTACTTGGCTGTAATCATCAAATCGGTAGGTAAGAACCATGCCTGCATGAGTTCCATTACCTCCAGAAGTTAATTGATCAACTGTATAAGAAACAACACCGAAACAATCATCTGGGAATTTACCAAGATTAGATACTTGAACTTGATCCCATGCTGGGATAATGAACTCACCTCTCTTTGATGTAATTCCTCCTGCTGCTCCTGCTGGGCCTGCTGGGCCTGCTGGACCTCTTGGTCCTGGTGCACCAGATGGACCTTGTGATCCTCTTGCTCCAGTTGCTCCTGTATTACCAGTTAATCCTCTTGCACCTTGTGGGCCTTGTGGGCCTGTTGCACCATTTGCACCGTCAGCTCCTGCTGGGCCTGCTGGTCCTGCTGCACCGTCAGCGCCATCTGCACCGTCAGCTCCTGCTGGGCCTGCTGGTCCTGCTGCACCGTCAGCGCCATTTGCACCGTCAGCTCCTGCTGGTCCTGTTGCACCGTCAGCGCCATCTGCGCCTTTAGCTCCTACTGGTCCTTGTAAGCCTTGTGCTCCTGCTGGTCCTGCTGGTCCTGCTGCACCGTCAGCGCCTGCTGGTCCTTGTGGGCCTGGTACTCCGTCTCCAGATGCTCCTGCTGGTCCTGCTGGTCCTTGTGGACCTTGTGGGCCTGTTGCTCCAGTTGCTCCTGTTGCGCCGTCAGCACCTGCTGGTCCTGCTGCTCCGTTAGCTCCTGCTGGTCCTTGTGGGCCTGTTGCACCTGTCGCTCCTGTTGCGCCTGCTGCTCCTTGACAATCTAAACCATTTAAGAAGCCATCACCATTGATATCCTCATTTGCGTCAAATTGTCCGTTTGCATTTAAGTCCCAACAATTCGTTCCACTTGCTCCAGTCGCGCCTGCTGGGCCTGATGGTCCTTGTGGGCCTGTTGCGCCTGTTGCACCCGCTGGACCTGATGGTCCTTGTGGGCCAGTTGCACCTGTCGCTCCTGTTGCTCCGTCAGCACCTGCTGGTCCTGCTGCTCCATTTGCTCCTGTTGCACCTGTTGCTCCGTCAGCACCCGCTGGTCCTGTTGCACCTGTTGCTCCAGTTGCTCCTGTTGCACCGTCAGCACCTGCTGGTCCTGCTGCTCCATTTGCTCCTGTTGCTCCTGTTGCTCCTGTTGCTCCTGTTGCTCCTGTTGCTCCTGTTGCTCCGTCAGCACCCGCTGGTCCTGTTGCACCTGTTGCTCCTGTTGCACCGTCAGCACCTGCTGGTCCTTGTGGACCTGTTGCTCCTGTTGCTCCTGTCGCTCCT
>CAYMSC010000174.1:0-11560 GCA_964392805.1 uncultured Saprospiraceae bacterium | reverse complement strand
CCTTCTTCTGCGCAATATCTACAAACTTGGGTGTTATGTTGTAATTGTTTCTGATTTAATAATTCGGAAGAAACGATGCCCGTTGGTACAGCAATCACGACATAGCCCATTATCATAATGGCGGAGGCAACAAATTGCCCTAAGCTAGTTTGAGGGGCAATATCTCCATATCCAACCGTTGTTAAGGTAACAATCGCCCAATAGATGCTTTGTGGAATACTCGTAAAACCTGTATTGTGTTCTGATTCTATCAAGTACATCACAGAACCCATTATCATTACGACTAAAAGAATAAAAACTAAAAATACCGTAATCTTTGCTCGACTTGCTTTTAATGCTGCGACAATAACATGCCCTTCTTTTAGAAAATGTGCTAGTTTAAAGATTCTGAAAACTCTTAATAATCGTAAGGCTCTTATAACTAGCAAAGTATGATACCCCGGAAGAACGAGCGTCAAGTAGGTAGGCATGATGGCAATTACGTCAATTATTCCATAAAAACTCTTTGCATATTTTAGTGGACTATAGACACAATACAAACGCAAAATATATTCTATCGTAAAAAAAATGGTAAAAATCCACTCTAAAACATAAAAAATGGAATGGTACTTTTCTTGTAATCCTTTCACACTTTCTAACATCACTACCAATATACTTGCGATAATCATCACCATCAGGAAAATATCAAATGCTTTCCCCTTTGGCGTGTCAGCCTCAAAAATAATTTCGTGGATTTTCTCTTTTCGTGGATTTAGTGTAGTTGGCATTAGCTGCTTCCTTAAAGTTTATTTGTATTAGGGGCAAAAATAGGAATTTTTTTTCTCGCTTGCATGATATACGATTTTTTAGGACTTGTGTTGATAATTTTTGTCTTTATTCCAAATGGCAATCTTTTTATTTTTCAAATACTTTCCTTTTCCTTTGTTTTTTAAGCATTAAGAATAATATCTTTGTTGACGAAAGTCTATTGAAAAAAATAGACACAACCACAAACAAATCAATGTCCCAATCCCTTCCATTTTTTATACTTTTTTGTTGCCTTTTAAATTTAATAGAAGGCAAGGCACAGTGTGTTCAAGTACTGACGGATGAACCATTAGAGGTGTGTAGTAGTGGCGGAACAACAGTTAATATAGCAATTGATGGTGATTTTTTTGAGGTAGAATGGTCTCCCAATTTGGGCTTAGATAATGCCAATAAATTGAATCCAACTTTTCTAAATCCGATTGATACAACTTATTTATTGACGTTAAAAGGACTAGACCAACGAACACAAGATACTTGTATAACGGAAGTTTTCATAAAAATAGTGACTGTCCAATTTGATTTAATTTTACCACAGGATACCGTTGAATTGCCTTGTGGAGACAGTATTCGTTTAGCGGCTCAAATTTTACCAAACGAAAGTTTTTTTCTACTTGAATGGGAAACGGATATTGGTAATTTTGTGCAAGGGAATCAAACTTTGAATCCCTTGATTGATGCCATAGGAAACTATATGCTGCGGTCTCTTGGTACGCTAGGGCGTATTGTCTGCGAAGACAAAGACACTTTAACTGTAATCTATGCCAATAATATTCTAGAAATTACGCCACCAGAAAATTTACATTGTAATCAATCTGCAGTTACCTTAGCGGTCGTTAATACAGATACTGCTGCTGCCTTTTTATACAATTGGACTGCTGCCGACGGAAACTTTATTAGTCAAACAGACCAAGCTATTGTAGTTGTTGATGAAATAGGAGCATATGAAGTTACTCGGACAGACCTCTTTGGGGAATGTTCTGTTTCTCAAATGGTAACAGTAGCAGCTATTGAATTAGAAACTATAAACTTAAAAACAATTCAACCTACCTGTGATATTCCCAGCGGAACGATTATAGCAGAGGAGATAGTCGGTGGCGTAATGCCTTTTTCTTATTCGATTGACAACGGAATTACTTTTCAATCTAGCCGTGAATTTTCGACATTAGATAGAGGCGATTACACCATTATGGTTCGAGATGCTAATGGTTGTGAACTAGAGAACACTGCTCAGATTATTACTTTTCCGAGCTTTCAATTAGATTTAGCCACCAGAGAAAAAGTTGAAAGAGGCACTGATTATTTACTTCCTTTAAGCATAGAAACCCAAGAATCGGATATTGAATTAATTGAATGGCAACCGACTCATGGATTGAGTTGTACGGATTGCCCAAATCCAATGCTAACAGATTTTAGAAGCACAAAATATACCGTAAGGGTTATTGGAAATAATGGCTGTGAAAAAGAAGCGACTATTGAAATCGGTATTACCGAACCAAACTTATTTTATGCACCGACCATTTTCTCTCCCAATGGAGATGGGCAAAATGACGAATTTACCATATTTCCTAATCCAAAAATAGCCACAAGATTAGCAGAGTTAGCTATTTTTGACCGCTACGGTAATTTAGTTTTTCAAAAGAAGACAACTACCAACAATGAATCAAATAGTTGGAATGGTCGCTATAGAGGAGCAGCAATGCCCAATGGCACTTATTTCTATTTGGGCGAAATATTGCTCACCAATGGAGAAACCGAACGGATTAATGGGACGATTAACCTTGTTAAATAGTGAGAGAGGATAAAACCAAAAAAGGCTACTTCCCACAAGGAAATAGCCTTTTCTGCTTTACCGCTCACGACTAAAAAACTATTATTTCTTCTTAGGCTTAGCCTTTGCTTTTTTCTTCTTTTTCTTCGGCTTAGCCGCTTCCAATGCACCTGGTAATTCTTCTTCGATAATCGCTTTAACATCTTCTAAAGACAATTCCTTTGCTTCTTCGGAGGTCATTTTACTTTTACCGTCAGCTCCTTTAGGCAATTTTACGTTAAGCTTACCAAATTTGATAAATGGGCCCCATCGACCATTTTGAACAGAAATTTTTTCTTCTTCCCAATTATTGACATAGCGATTGGCTTCTTTTTCAATTTTCGCAGCAATCAAATCGTGTTGCTCTTGGGTCGTCAAATTATCTGGGTCAAAACGTTTTGGAATATTGACAAAGAATTTATCCCATTTTAAAAATGGACCAAATCTTCCTTTTCCTTGGGTATAAGAAATACCTTGATAAGTACCAATCGGTCTTTCTTCTTCTATCTTAGCATCAATCAATTCTTGAGACCGCGCCATCGTAATCGTCATCGGGTCTTCTCCTTTAGGGATAGATACATATTTGTCTCCGAATTTAACGTAAGGACCAAATCGACCAATCGCTACAGAAACTTCTTTTTCCAAATAAGTCCCCAAATCTTTCGGTAATTGGAATAAGTCAATCGCTTCCTCGAAAGTGATGGTTTCTAGGGATTGTCCCGGTCGAAGATTGGCATATTTAGGCTTTTCTTTTTCTGCTAATTCATCAGGTGCGCCGATTTGTACCAAAGGACCATATCGAGACATTCTAACTAATAAGGTTCGACCAGTTTCTGGGTCTTTACCTAAGATTCGTTCTCCTGAAGCTCTATCTGCATTTTCTATGGTATCTGTAACCGTATCGTGGAAAGGGGTATAGAATGTTTCCAACATAGCGGTCCACTCTTGATTGCCTTCTGCAATTTCATCGAATTTTTCTTCTATACCAGCAGTAAATCCATAATCCATAATATTCTGGAAATGGAGAGATAAGAAATCAACTACAATTTTTCCTAAATCAGTAGAGTAGAGGCGATTGGAAGTAGTTCCTGTAACCTCTGTTTCAATTTTCTTTTCTACTTTATTATTGGATAGGCTTAGGACCGTATATTGCCGCTCTACACCTTCTCTACTTTCCTTGACCACATACCCTCTTTTTTCTTCCATTATTTTGCCAATAGTAGGCGCATAAGTAGAAGGACGACCAATGCCTAATTCCTCTAATTTTTTAACTAAACTGGCTTCTGTATATCTCGAAGGAGGACGCGTAAAACGCTGTAAACCAGTCATTTTATTTAAGTCCAGCATTTGACCTAAACGCAATGGAGGTAATACGCCATCAACTGCATCATCCTCTTCATCATCTGTAGATTCTATATAAACTTTTAGGAAACCCTCAAATTTTAAAACCTCTCCAACCGCAGTTAATTGCGCATCTCGCATAGTGGAAATATCAATCTTAACCGTTGTTTTTTCTATCTCAGCATCCGCCATTTGAGAAGCCAAAGTCCGTTTTCTGATTAAATCATATAAGCGTTGTTGGTCCCTATCTTGGGTAACTACTTGCTGATTGAAATAAGTAGGACGAATGGCTTCGTGTGCTTCTTGTGCACCCGCTTTTTTGCTCTTATATTTTCTAGTTTTTACATAATCTTTGCCAAAATCTTTTTCTACGATGTCTGCAATTTCTCCAATTGCTTGCTCACTTAAATTTGTTGAATCCGTTCTCATATAAGTAATGAAACCTTGTTCGTACAAGCGTTGAGCGTTAGACATCGTTCGTTTTACCCCAAAATTTAATTTTCTACTAGCTTCTTGTTGAAGGGTAGAGGTGGTGAAGGGTGCCGCTGGCTTTCTTTTCCTTGGTTTGACATCAACTTTACCAATGGTGAAATTAGCAGGATTACAATTATCTAAAAAGGCTTGTGCTTCTGCTTCTGTCTCATACCTAACAGGAGATTCCGCTTTAAGCGCAACCATTTTGCCCTGAGCATTTTTTACATCAAAAACCGCTGAGATTTTAAAATAGGGCGAAGTGGTGAAATTCTGAATTTCTCGTTCTCTCTCTACTACTAATTTTACAGTAACAGATTGAACTCTACCAGCGGACAATTGCCCTTTTACTTTTTTCCATAAAGTACCAGATAATTCAAAACCAACCAATCTATCTAAAATTCTTCTTGCCTGTTGGGCATTTACTAAATTTAAGTCTACTGTTCGAGGCGTAGTAATAGCTTTTTGAATGGCTGTTTTTGTAATTTCTCTAAAAACAATTCTTTTGGTCTTATGCTCATCTAAGCCCAATTCTTTGCATAAGTGCCAAGAAATTGCCTCTCCCTCACGGTCCTCATCCGTCGCAAGCCATACTTCATCTACCTTCTCTACCCAAGCTCTTAAATCTTTGACTACTTTTATTTTTTCTGGCGGAACAACATAGCTTGGTTTGAAATTATTTTCAATGTCCACGCCTTTATCATTCTTCTGCAAATCCCGAATATGTCCTATGCTGGACTTGACTTTAAAGTCTTTACCGAGATACTTTTCAATTGTCTTAGCTTTAGCTGGTGACTCAACAATTAAAAGGTTCTTTGGCATAATTTATTATTTTATAGCTATCATTTTCCTACACCTTATTATATATACGTATAATTGAAAATGTAGAAGTTGTTATTAAAAAATGGAATGTTTCTTTCTCGTCCTAAACGGTAATATTGTTTCAAAAGTTTTACCAAAACGTTTGCAAATGTATAAATTTTGTTTTTGTAAAGAAATTTATAAAGGAATTCTTGGAGATGTTCAGGACATTTACTAGGAATTTGCTACTGCTTTTTTTAGATGTGTTGAGTGGTAATGAATTGATTATCAATAATTTATAAGATTATTTTGTTGATTAAAAATAATTTCCATTAAAAAAAATATTTTTTGAAAAGAATATTTTACTTCCGCTATTATTGGTATCTTGTTTTTTTTAATTAAAAGTAACACTAGAACTATAAAACATGAATTTAGACGACCCTTCTACTAGAAAACGTTCCTTACTTGGCTTTCCAGTAACAGGAATGACTAAATGGAGAGATTTAGAGGATGATTTGAATGCCTTAGCAGGGATTTTAGTGGCAAGACCCAAACCACATTTTGAGGAAAAATACAAAATGTATGATTTCATTGTTCATACTGATGAGGATTTTACGGAAGCAACGGCTGCTGCGGTGAAAGGCTTATGTGCACCTTATAATGCGACATTTTTGATTACGACTTAGGAGAATTACGTAGCAGTTTACCGACTCATCAAATACCCAAATTCCCGTAATCGAGCTTTAAATGCGGGTAAATTTTTCTTGGTGACCAAAATATGATACCCCTCTGCTTTATTACACAAATCTTTCAAAATAGCATCTCTGGCAATTAATTTAATTAATTCTGGATTGTCTGGAGGAATCTGGTAAACAATCATGGAAGGAATTTTCTTTAGGGGGTCTATTTTTTGATGCAATTGTTCAAAAAAAGTGACCCAATTTGGGGGTAAATCTTCGGTTACCGATTGTTTGAATAGCTTAACTTTATCGGTTAATTCCTTTTGGTTGGAAATACCATTTAGAAAAATTGAAAAATCTGTTTTGAATCTATTAGGCGTTACTTTTTCTGTATAAGGCTCTAAAACAACTGCTGCCGTAGGGTCATTTTTATCAGAAATGATGGTTAGTGAATCAGATGAGAGTTCTATTTTAGAGTGGCTGATTTCTTCGGGTGCTTCATAATGGGTTCGTTGTCCTGAAACATAAGCCCCTAAACTATTCAATCGAACATATTTTAAGCCATCATAGGGCGAATCACAGGTTTGCCCCATGATTTCTTCATCCACGTCCTCATAAGCAACATCCAATAATCCAAAAGCGGCAAAAAGATAGAAGGAGCCTTTTAAAGTTGGAACGGTGATGGCTCGGTCATATCGTTCATTAGCAATATAATGTTTATTTTCTGTATAGGCATAGCGTTCATATTGGACAACCGCTTCGTACTCGTAATATAATTTATTTCGAGCCGTATAGCTTTTGATAGGACGAATATCTACAAAACTAAATTTTAAATATTTTTGGATATTTTCAATGGAAACCCACTCATTCTCTGGTAATTCCGAGAGTAAATGAATAAAGTGAGGTTCTACTTTTTCTACATAATATTCTTCGGCGTATGCAGTTCCTTTGAGGTAGGTCAATAGTTTATAAACCGAAGTATAGCCATTGGCATAGTAGGATTGAATCAAGGTTTTAATTAAAATATTATTAGCGGACATACTTGTTGCTGTCCCCATTGTACTTATTAGGCCTGCCAATAAATTAGTCCGCATATGGCCTAATAATTTAGAGGACTTTTCTGGATAAAATTCTGCTAAATTTAATTTGCGCTGCATTTTACCAAGTGAACTAACTTGTGGCTTGCCTTTTTTTGAAGTCTTGATATTTCCTTGTTGGGAATAGGCTAATAATCTTGGCAATTCTAGCATTA
This sequence comes from uncultured Saprospiraceae bacterium, assembly GCA_964392805.1. Classification (GTDB taxonomy): domain Bacteria; phylum Bacteroidota; class Bacteroidia; order Chitinophagales; family Saprospiraceae; genus JAFMDF01. Next base: position 4,401 of record CAYMSC010000174.1, on the reverse strand, counting down.
TGTCTATCTCCCCTCGGTCGTAAATATGGCTTGTTGTAGGTATTTCTTTAAGCGGATTAAGTTTTGAACCTGTTGGGGCATCATAATAAATCGTAATAATCCGTCGAACAGAAGGTTCTATATAAAAGGTATAATCTGGTTTTTTAAACGAGGTATATCGATGGGTATTTACATGTCTGAAAAACTTAAATGCTGACTTTACTTTAAATTGTTCGTAGCCACTATACTTACTTTTTGTTGATTCATATACTTTAAAACCTAGGCTAGTTTCTATTTCTGTTTGGGTCATCTTTTCTTCCCAAACCAATGCATCCATCAATAGCGCAACTTGTTTTGGTAGCGATGCTTTAAAAGCATCAAATAATTTTTTATTTAGGTAAGGAATGGTTACAAAAATCGCTAAATCTCGCTTGGTCCAACTATTATGAGTGCCAATTAGAATAACTTTATCAGGTACTTCTTCTTGTACTAATAGCGTCATGTTTTTTTGCACAAAACTTCGAGTTAATACAAAAAAACTTTCTTTTAAATCTGCTAAAGTATATCCCTTTTCAAAGGCATCAGCTATTAAATCATGTTGATTCTTTATGTACATTTAGAATTTTCAATTTAGAATTTAGAATTTTCAATTTTCAAATGGTACTTTTCCAGTCCTTCAATCTACATCTATCCCAAAATATACTCAATATCCTCTTCCGACAATGCTTTGAGTGAGGCATCCGCAGAAATGACATTATCAAACAGCTCCTTTTTCATTTGTTGTAAGGCTAAAATTTTCTCTTCGATACTGCCTTCGGTGATTAATTTATAGGCCAATACCTTGTTCTTTTGTCCGATTCTATGGGCTCGGTCAATTGCTTGATTTTCAGCTGCTACATTCCACCAAGGGTCAAAAATGAAAATGGTATCAGCCGCCGTTAAATTTAAGCCCGTTCCTCCCGTTTTTAAAGTCATTACAAAGACTTTACAATTGGGGTCATTTTGAAAACGATTGACTAAAGATTGTCGGTCTCTTGTTGCGCCCGTCATACTTACAAAGTCAATACCCAACTCTTCTAACTGGTCGCAAATCAATTCTATAGTGGCTAAGAAATTGACAAAAACCAAGGCTTTATGCCCATTGGCAACTGAATCCATGAGTTGTTCTTGTAGCAATTCCCGTTTGGGAGAAGGTATTTTTCCCTCACTAAATTTTTCTGGGGTAGAAGCAATTTGTCGCAATTCATTTAAGGCTTGGAAAATAAAAAACCTTGACTGCTGCATTCCTTTGGTCGCAATAGAAGTTTCAATAGCTGCCTTATAAAAACTCCGTCGACTTTCGTATAATTTGCGTTGTTTTTCAGACATTTCGATAAACAGAGTTTGCTCGATTTTGTCAGGCAAATCTTTTAATACATCTTTCTTTAAGCGACGAAGAATAAAAGGGAATATCTTTTTTCGTAATTGCTGAATGGCTGCCTTGTCATTATCTTTTTGAATTGGTGCAAGGTAATTTTGACTAAACTGATGCACCGTTCCAAACATACTTGGGTTCAAAAATCGGAATAAAGAATAGAGTTCGCCTAAATTGTTTTCGATAGGCGTGCCACTCAATGCTAAACGATGCTGACCATTTAATAACATGGCAGCTTTGGTCGTCTGCGCTTGCAAGTTTTTGATATTTTGAGATTCATCTAAAATGACGTAGAAAAAGTTTTCTTCTTGGAAACTTTCTATATCATTTCGCATCAAAGCATAAGTGGTAAAAATCAAATGATGTTTGCGAGCTTCCACAATATCACGGCTACTGCCGTAATAGGTATAAGTGCTCATTTGAGGCGCAAATTTTTCTACTTCTGACCGCCAATTAAATAATAAACTTCGAGGCATGACTATCAGCGTAGGCAATTTTTCTTTTGGATAGGAATTCGCTAAAATAGCGATAGTTTGCAAGGTTTTTCCCAATCCCATATCATCCGCCAGACAGCCTCCTAAATGTTGGTCTTGCAAATACTTTATCCATTTATAGCCGTCTTTTTGGTAGGGACGAAGGGTCGCATTTAGTTTAGGGAATTTATACTTTTTACTACCCAATTCATTAAATCCTTCAAAAATAGCGCGTGATTTTTGAAATTGTTTGCCCGTTACTTTTTCCTCGATTAATTCCTCTACTAAAGGCAAATCAAAAAAGGATAATTCTACCTTTCCTTTTTCCTTTTTTCTAAAAATTCGCTCTAATCTTTTGACATACGCGTCATTCATCAAGGCATGAGTTCCGTCACTTAGCTTGATGTAATTATTTTTCCTTAATTGAGCGATGGCATCAAATAAATCGACTTTTTCTTCTCCAAAAGATAAGTCAACACTGCCTTCTAAAAAGTCAATAGAATGAGATAAATTCATATTAACTTTAGGTGGGTTGGTCGAAATTTTATAAGATTTTAGTTTCTCCGCACCAAAAAACTCAAATTGCGTTAATAATTCTACTAATTCATTATAAATAAAACCACTGGCAATTTCTCTTGGAATAATAAACAAGCCATCTTCAAAAACGACGACCGCTCGCTCTTCTTTTTTCTTTCTTGGCGTATGTTTTTTCAATAATTTACTGACCAAAGTGGTCACTTCTTCCAAAGGGTCTTGTTCGATATATTTAACGGTGATTTGCTTTTCTAGCTCATTGATTTCTGCGTATTTGAATAAATCAAATTGTTCTAATACACTAACGGACAAATCTGGTAAGGACTGACCTACTCGCATGAAAAGCGAATCGTCTACATCCACTTTTTCAAAAACTAAACTAGGTCTAGCGTATATTTTTTCTTCGCTATGGACTACTTTATATTCGTCAAAGGAAAGGTCGATGTTTTCTAAATAGGAAAATAATAAGGAGAAAAAAACCGTAGTATCTGTTTCTTTAATTTCAGTTTGAAAATAGCTCAAATTTTTAAAGCCACTTCCAAGTGGCTGAATATCAAATAGTTGTCTATCGACTAATGCCGTTTCTTCATTTAATAATACGTAGTCATCATATTGTTTATTATTGATGATTAGACCCACTTCACTTTTCCAAAATGGTTCGGCAGTAGCAAGACTTTCTGTATTTTCTTCTTTGGTTAATTTGATAGCAAATTTTCCCAAATCTTCGGAAAAACTCAAGGATTCCATTTTTTTATTGACTAAAATTTCAGTCCTTTTTAGTAAATCTACTAAATAATCATGTTCGGCAAGATAAATTCTTTCGGCAGGTTTTTCCCAATCTATGACAAAGCTATTTTTTTCAGAAATTTGCTCTATCGAACGCAATAAATTTCTGGTGACCCCACTATATCCTAAATAACTGACCTCAATATTTTTCCCTTTTTTATCTACTATTGAAAGGTAAGCTCCATAATCATCAAAATTAATTTGAAAATAGATTTTGGGATGGGTTTTAGCTTTGGAGTCGCCTGATTTTTGGCGACGAAAATGCTCGAAGATTGAGTTATTTTCCATAGCTCGCAAAAATAAGTAATTCTAAAGGTTATTAGAAAGAATTTTAAGGAAATATTAAGGACAGACCATAAAATATTGTCTACTTTTGTTTTTAAGGGTTTAGCAAAAATGTACAATCATAAAAATCACACAATCATAAAAAATTGAGTAAATTATACCTAATTCGCCACGCACAAGCTTCTTTTCTTTCCGCCGATTATGATAATCTTTCTGAGCATGGGCATCAACAATCCATTGCCTTAGGAGAATATTTTGTCCATAAAGATTTTCAAATAGATAAGGCATATGTCGGTCCTTTGAAACGACAAATTCAAACGTATGACCGAGTTAAAGAAGTTTATGAGAAAAATGGTTTGTTTTTTCCCGAAGCTATCCAATTGGATGAACTGAAAGAGTATGAAGGAATGGATATTATGGGAACGGTTCAAACGGAGATGGCGAAGCATCATCCAGCATTTAAAGAATGGTATGGGGAAATGCAAGCTAATCCCAATCATAAAACCAAAATGAAAATGGTGGTTACCTTTCTTAATTTATGGGCAACTAATACCCTTGGATTTGATTTACCTGCTGGCTCACAAACTTTTGCAGAATTTAGAGAAACTGCCGAAAGCGGATTGGATAAAGTAATGAGAGGCAACGAAAAAGGTAAAACCATAGCTGCTTTTTCCTCTGGTGGTTGTATTGCTGCCATGTTAGGCAAAATAATTGGTGTTGAAAATCCCGAAAAAACAATGGGGTTTAACTTAGTCATGCGGAATACCGCCATTAACGAAGTACTCTTTTCTGGTAATAGACAAAGTTTAATGACTTTTAATAGCTTACCCCATTTGACAGATAAAATGATAACAACAATGTAATGCTATGTTTCTGAAATTTCCAACAAGTAATTTGTAACCACCAAATTTGGCGGTTACATTTTGCTAA
>CAYMSC010000173.1:0-11590 GCA_964392805.1 uncultured Saprospiraceae bacterium | reverse complement strand
GACTTCTGACTTCTAAATTAATTTTCACAAATTTATCCCGTTTCTAGTATAGTAAGAGCATATTTAAATTTTCATGATTGAGCGAAAGTGAGCAAATTTTAAACATGCTCTTACTACTCAATATGAAAAAAAATTAAAAAAAAAGAGAAAACAGCAGCTAAAAAATAAAATTAGGTCGTTGGTCTTCCATAAATCCTTAACTTTAGGGTAAAATAAAACGATTTAAAACAACCTTTCATGGATATTCAATTCTTTGTAGATTTAATGGCACAAGATAATCTAACTATTTTTGCCTTACCTATTTTTATATTGGCAATCATTGCAGAAGTCATTGTAGACCGAAAAGAAAAATTAGATTTGTATTATGGAAAAGATACAATGGCCTCCATTTGGATGCTCATTTTTACAGGTATAATAGAAATTCTTCCCAAACTACTAGCGTTCATTGCCTTTTATTATATCCATGAATTTAGCCCTTTGCGGGAGGTAGTTGGAAGGCAATGGTGGGCTTGGACCGCTTTATTTTTCTTAGATGACTTTGCCTATTATTGGTTTCATCGGTTAAATCATGAGGTGCGTTTATTCTGGGCAGGTCATGTGCCGCATCATTCCTCCGAACATTTTAATTATGGAACTGCATTAAGACAGGGAGTAGGTGAAAGGGTGCATAAATTTCTATTTTGGATGTGGATCCCACTATTGGGTTTTGACCCACTGATGATGTTTATAATCATCTCTATTAATTTGTTTTATCAATTTTGGGTACACACAGAATTAGTAAATAAACTCCCAAATTGGTACGAATATATTTTTAACACCCCTTCTCATCATCGAGTACACCACGCTTCCAATATTCGCTATTTAGACTGTAATCATGCTGGTGTGTTAATTATATGGGATAGAATATTTGGGACTTTTTCTGAAGAAAAAGATTTCGAGCAGCCAATTTACGGCTTAACGGAAAACATCAATACCTTTAACCCTTTTAGAATAGCAGGGCATGAATACGCTGCTATTTGGAGAGATGTTCGTAGGGCTTCAAAGTGGTCGGATAAATTAAAGTATATTTTTTTAGCACCCGGTTGGAGTCATGATGGTCCAGATAAACGGGCAAAGGTTTTGAGAAAGCAAATGGGCATTTAAAATCTCCTTTTTTAGCTCACCTAATTTATTGGTCCCTTTGACAATTTTGAATTGAAGGCTACCATAGCTCAAACATCCTCAAAAAATCGGGATGGTAAACATGCTTGAGAAGCAATAATTCTGGTAAAAAGTAGGTCTTAAGCCGAAAGCTTGAGCTACATTGTTCAAAATTGTCAAAGAGCCATTTATCGTTAATACTTTATTACTTCATACAAAAGCTTCCCATCCATAAACGATTCGCCCGTACGGGCTCCTATTTCAAATTTGATAAATTTATTTTTTCAAAGTTCCTAATAATCAAGATTGATAAAAAACTTACTCAAATTGTAAGTACTCAATAGTGTTACGACGAGTATTTTTAACATGAACCCGTCTGGGTGAACCGCACAGCATGAAGGAGTATGAACTACTGAACCTTGAGACGGGTGGGTTGCCGATGCTAAAAGAGAAAGAACGAGTAAAATAGGTAGGTTAAATTTTTCTTGCGCCCTAACAACACTAAAAATTTTGGTCAACCAAAATTTTTTCAAAAACGCTAAAATCATAGTATTTGAGAAAAAAAATATTTATTACAACAAAAAACAATGTTTTTCATTAAATCCATGAACTTTTTCTATTTAAATATAGACAAATATTAAATAAATTTATATTATTGATTTTCAGAACTTTATATAGTTTTTAATTTAAACATTATAAAAAAAATGAGTAGTGACAATCATAAGAATTATTGTTTTTTATAAAAAAATACCAAAAAATATTTGGTCGACCAATTTATTCTGCTACCTTTGTTTTAAATTACAATAATCACCTATATATATGTATTAAATGTTAAAAAAATAGAATGAAGCCAGCATAAACACTAAAAATTAAGTTAATTAAACAAATTATAAATTTAATTATTTGTAAATAAAAAAAATTAGCTATGCGTTGAAATTTTGAAACTAAAAAACATCAATTTGCTTTTTTAAATTAAAATCAAAATTTTGCTTAGATTTCAACTAAATTAATAGCAGAAATACAAATTGCAAATGACTTTCTTATATACATGGAGCTTTGGGAACTTACAATAAAACAAGACAAAATATTGAATCTACAATAGAAAAAGACTTATTATCTCAGTCGGACAATTTAAAATAACGAATCTTTTATTACAATTTATTGATTATCACTTTATAAAATTAATGAAACTAAAATAACACACAAAAATGTGAATTTTAATACTATTTTTTATTGTGATATATCAAACGTTTATTTGCTTAATGAAGCTCCTAATAAAGCGAGCTATTTTTAAAACAATTTTAAATCATTGAATTATGGTGAAAAATCTTACCAAAAATTTGAAAGGCATCAAACTTGTAGGAATGTTTTCCTTTTTGATGTTATTTTCCCCTGTTTTCTCTAGAGGAGACACTTCTGTCAATAACAGTTTAGAAACGGAGGAAAAAATTACTGCTACCATTTCTGGAACAATTACTTCAAAAGAAGACGGTCAGTCTTTAATTGGGGTTAATGTTTTAGTCAAAGGTACTTCCACAGGAACAGTTACGGACTTAGATGGTTATTATTCCGTACAAGCAGAACCTTCTGATGTACTAGTATTTAGTTATACTGGTTATAAAAATATAGAAGTAACGGTTGGTAACCAAACGGTTATTGATTTAGTAATGAGTGAAGATGTATCTCAATTAAATGAGGTTGTTGTAGTTGGATATGGTACTCGTAAAAAGTCGCACAATACTGGTGCAATTGCACAGGTAGGTGGTGATGATGTTGCAGCTATTCAGGCAGCTCGTGTAGATGATGCCTTAGCAGGTAAGTTATCAGGTGTTTTAATTCAGAATCAAGATGGTGCACCTGGTGCAGCTCCAAAAATTCAAATTAGAGCAGCTTCTTCTATTTCAGGTGATTCTAATCCATTAATTGTTGTAGATGGATACCCGATTTCAGGAAGTTTGGCTACAGTTAACCCAAGCGATATTCAGAGTTTAGAGGTATTAAAAGATGCTGCTTCAGCTGCTATTTATGGCTCTAGAGGGGCAAATGGTGTTATTTTGGTTACAACCAAAAAAGGAAAAAGTGGTAAACCTAGTATTAGCTATAATGGTTACGTAAGTACCTCTAGTAAATACCGAGACAATATCTTATTGAGTGGGCCAGAATGGGCAGCACACTCAAGAGAGCAGATTGCTGCTGGTGCTTGGAATCTTTCTCAAGTTGATCCAAACTTTGTAGAATATAGATTAAATGCCTATGAAAATTCACCTGGTGCGATAAGTCCAGAAGATTGGTTGTTTAGAAGTGCAACTTCTACAAACCATGACTTTAGTATTAGTGGCGGAACAGATGATGTAAATTACTATGCTTCTGTTGGGTATTTAAACGCTGAGGGTATTGTAATTACGCAAGGTTTTGAAAGATATAATGCACGTTTGAATGTTGACGCTAAGTTAGGAGAAAGATTCAAAACTGGATTAACTTTTAATGGTTCCGTAGGAGATAGAGATATCGTAGGTCATGACCAGAGAGATTTATTAAGAGCGTATGGGGTACACCCAGTTATCCATACAGCAGAGTCTATTGCATTCGTTCAAGACTTGAATTCGCAAGCAGTTGCTTTAGGATTAGCTCCATTTGATAATGGATATAGAGGAGGTGATGCACCTTTTAACAATAGTATCTTTACATTGGAACCAGGTATGACTGCACAAGATTGGCACTATGGAAGAGCTAATAACGGAATTGGAGGATCAGGAGATGCTGGTCCAGCAACAAAGTTGAACAATACAGATGCCTTCCAAAAGACATTCTTTGCTAACATTAATGCTTATTTACAATATGAGTTGACAGAAGGCTTGAACATTAAAACTGTTCTAGGTGGAGATATCAACAATACAGAAGACTTTTTCTCTAGATCACTTGAGTTTGATTCTAGAGCACGGACTAATCAAACTCGTTTGAATCGAAATGATACAGAAAGAACTTCCGTGTTAAGTGAAACTACTTTGAATTATACGAAAGTATTGGGAGGAGCACATGACATATCTGCGGTAGCTGGAATTGAATTTCAATCTTTCTTTATTGATGGAATCTCTTTAAATTCCTCAAATGTACCATTTGGACAGCCGCTAAATTTTGCGCTATTAGATCCTGCTGATATTGCCGTTTCAGAAAGAGACGAGACTATTGCAAGAAGAAGTCTTTTTGGAAGAATTAATTATGCCTATGACAATCGTTATTTAGCATCTGTCTCTGTTAGAAGAGATGGTGATTCTCGTTTCGGACGTAACAATAGATTCGAAGTTTTCCCTGCATTTTCTTTAGGATGGAACGTACATAATGAAGCTTTTTACAATAATGACTTTTTGACAGATTTAAAACTACGATTCAGTAGAGGATCTTTAGGAACTACAGCTTTCTTAGGTTCTTATAGTTCATTGAGCCTTTTGAATCCTCAAGCAACAATCTTTGGAACTGGATTCTTGATTCCATCAGATATTGCTAACCCAGATTTAACTTGGCAAACGAATACAGAGACTAACTATGGTATCAATTTTGGGTTCTTAGAAAATCGTTTTACATTAGGCATAGATTATTACACGTCTGATATTGAAGATATCTTAATTAACCAAAGTGTTTCTGAAGTATTAGGTACAACATCTATCGTACTTAACTCTGGTGATGTTAGAAGTTCAGGGTTAGAGATTGAATTAGGTGCAAATATCATCAACACAAGCAAGTTCCGTTGGAATGTAAGTGCTAATTTATCTACTGTTAATACAGAAATTACGGATTTAGGTGGTTTGGATGAATTACCTCAAGTAATTTATGGTCAGTCTGGAAGAGGACCAGTATTTAGAAATTATGTAGGTGGAGAAATTGGTGAAATGTGGGGATTAGAAACTATTGGACAAGTTGAGATAGAATTTTTAGAAGATCCAACAAGACACCCTAACAATACTTCTGGAGAATCTTACGTAGTAGATCAAAATGGTGACGGCGTAATTGATAGAACAAGATCAGTAGAAGATGGTGGAGATTTAGTTAAAATAGGTCAAAATACACCAGATTACTACTGGGGTTTAAGTTCTCAATTGAGTTTTAGTGATTTTGATGTTTCCTTACAGTTCCAAGGAGCTCAAGGTGCAGAAGTTTACAATATTGATCCATTATACTACGGTTCAGAATGGAGTGGAAGATTAATAGATGGTTTTGGGACAGATGGTGTTGCCAATATAGGTCCTAATGCTGGACAGCATTTTACAGGAAATAGAAACCAAACAGACGCATCGCTTCAAGATGCTTCTTATTTAGCATTGAGAAACTTAACAATTGGGTATACACTTAGGCCCGATGTGATTAGCAAAGTAGGTTTAGGTTCTTTAAGAATATATGCTGCAGCTACTAATTTGCTGTATATATTTGGAGATGATTATACTTCTTACAACCCAGAAGGTATTGAGATTACAAATGGTGGTTATTTAGGACCAACCACTTCTGGAGTACAAGTAGGGGCGACTCCAATTCAAAGAGCCTTTACTTTTGGTGTGAACCTTAATTTCTAAGTAAAATTCAATAGGCAATTGGACTAGATGCAACGGGACGTATTCATTTAATGTTTTAGTGTATCTAGTCCTATTATCAATTTCTATTGATATTATTAAATAAATCAATAAATGAAAAATATATTTATAGCATTATTGTCATTAATGATTATCGTATCATGTGACAATGATTTGGATCAGTTTCCAACGAATGTTGCTAGTTCAGATTCTTTGACAGATTTTGACGGAGTTTTGAATGCAGCTTATTTTTATCAGCACTCAGGTGCTACACCGATGGCAGTAATGGGTGACTTCCGAGCGGATAATGCGCTAATGGAAGAAGAACCATATCCAGCATTTGATAGATTTACAAGTGATTTGACCGTCATGGAAGATCAGTTTTTTGGTCCGTTTTATACGGGTTTATACCGATCAATTTTAAGTGCTAATACGGTAATTGAAAATTCTACAAATGCTACAGAGGTAGGGGAAGCTCAATTTTTAAGAGCATTGTCTTATTTCAAATTAGTACGAGTGTTTGGTGATGTTCCTCTTAATTTAACGAGTTCTCCAAGTACAACAGATAATTCTATTTTAGAGCGACAACCAGTTTCTGCTATTTATAGCCAGATTATTTCTGATTTGGAAGGTGCAATATCAGCTTTAGGCACGGAAATAAATAATGGAAGAGCGTCTAGATTAGCAGCTCAAGGAATGTTAGGTAAAGTGTATATGCAGATGGGTGATTTTAGCAGTGCTGCTACAGAGCTTGCTGCTGTTGTAAATGGTGCTGCTGGTGCAGGAATTAGTTTACAGGCTAACTTTGGGGACATTTTTGGTGTAGATAATGATTTGAATTCAGAAATCATCTATGCAACTCAAATATCAAGTTCTATATCTGATGAATATGGTTTTTCTGAGTTTTGGTCATGGTCTGCTGGATTGGATACAAAATCTCTTTTACCATTAGATCCAGATTTAATTGCTGCTTTTGATGCTAGTGAAGCTGCTGGTGGAACAGATTTAAGAAGAGCAGTAACGATTGATGAGGCATTGATGGCGTCTCCAAAATTCCCTCAAACAGGAGGACCTGATCACGATTGGATTGAATTGAGATTAGCAGATGTTATTTTGTTATATGCAGAAGCATTAAATGAAACAGGAAACGCTTCAGGAGCATTAGCTCAATTAAATACAATTAGAACTAGAGCTGGTTTATCTAATTCAGCTGCATCCTCTCAAGGTGACATCAGAACAGCTATTGCTAACGAAAGAAGATTAGAGTTAGCTTTTGAAGGTCAGAGATGGTTTGATTTAGTTAGAACAGGTACTGTTGATGCAGAAATGGGACAATCGATTAATCCACAATATCATATTTTCCCAATTCCAATCTCAGAAGTATTAGCAAGCTTTGGGGTAATTACTCAAAATGATGGCTACTAGTCGATAAGAAAGGAAAGATGGAAATCTAAAAACGCAATTTATTTTTTCATCATTATTAAGACAATATAAATTGGTTCTTTGACATATCCCGTGAAAGAGTCGATTCAATTCCAAATTTTTTCTCTCCTTTACCGTCAGAAAAAAGTTTGAAATTAAATCGGCCACGGGATTTGTCGCAGAACGTATAAATTTAAATTTGGTTTAGTAATAAGTCATTAAGCATTTAGTTTTAGACATAAAACTAGTAATACAAACAGTAGGGTTTGCTCTTATATAAAAGGGTGGCTCTACTGTTTTTTTTTAACAAAACGATAAAACCTATAATCTACTTTGAAGAAATTACTCCAATATTTAAAAGGTATCGGTCCTGGTATTTTTGCCATTGGCTATACCATTGGAACAGGAAGTGTAACGGCAATGGTCGTTGCAGGTAGCCAATATGGGATGCAGCTATTATGGGTCCTATTTTTTAGCTGTCTATTTTCTTGGGTACTTATGGAAGCCTACGGTCGCTATTATTTAGTAACTGGAGAAACGGCATTATATAGTTTTAGGAAAAATCTAAGATTTGGCAACCTCGTTGGTATATTAATCATTGCAGGTATTTCCTTTGGACAGTGGAATTCGCTCATAGGCATTTTAGGAATTTCTTCTAATGCTATTTTTGAAACATTAGTCTTATTTTTCCCCGCTTTGGCAGGCAGCTCCTATTGGGTAATTTTAATCATTGCCATTACGATTATCGCTATTTTTTATAGCGCACTACTAAAGGGTAGTTATTCGCTTTTTGAAAATATATTAATTATTTTTGTGTCCTTAATGGGCATTTCTTTTTTATTGTCATTTTTTGTAGTTTTGCCGCCTGTAGACGCAGTCGCTAAAGGCATGATACCCAGTATTCCCCAAGTGGAAGGTGGTAGAATGTTAGTAGCTGCTTTTGTAGGAACAACTATGGCAGCTGCCACTTTTTTATCCAGACCTTTATTTATTCAAGGTAAAAATTGGACAATTGAAAACTTAAAAGATCAACAGAAGGATGCACTGTGGGCAGCCGTTCTAATTTTTATGATTAGCGGAGCGATTATGGCAGTAGCAATGGGCGCATTTTTCCAAGAAGGAAAAGTAGTAACAAAAGTGTTAGATATGGTTTCTACTTTAGAACCAATTGCTGGGAGGTTTGCCATTGTCATCTTTTTTCTGGGTACTTTGGCAGCAGGATTATCTTCAATTTTCCCCATTTTAATGATTGCGCCAATTTTAATTGCAGATTATCAAAAGGGAGAACTTGATTTAAAATCAACCCAGTTCAAAGTATTAACAGGAATCGCTTGTTTAATGGGGTTAACCGTTCCTGTTTTAGGGGTAAATCCTATTAATGCGCAAATCTTAACACAAGTTTTTAATGTATTTATTCTACCTTTGGTGATCATAGGTATGATGATTTTAATCAACAAAAAGGAATTAATGGGCGAACATAAAGCAGGTATAACCTTAAATATTGGTATGGCAAGTGCTTTAATTTTTGCTTGTATTATTTCGTATAATGGTATTGTTGCTATTGTGGGTCAATTTTAAGTTGAAACCTTTAAATAAAATAAGGAGTTAATAAACATAAACATAAACATTAAAATTATATCTAATTAGAAATTAACAATTATGAATAAGTCAAAAGTAGCTATAGTTACTGGTGCAACTGCTGGAATTGGATTGGCAGTAGCAAAAAGATTGGGTAAAGACGGATTTATTGTAGCGATAAATGGTATCGAACATGAAGAAGGCGCTAAAAGAGTGAAAGAATTGCAAGCAGAAGGGATTACGGCGGAATATTATGGATTTGATGTTACCAAAGAAAATGCGGTAACTGAAAATATCACTAAAATTGGGGAGAAGTATGGAAGAATTGATGCGCTTATCAATAATGCAGGTGGATTAGGTGGACGATCTAGATTTGAAGAAATGACTACTGAATTTTACAGATTTGTCATGGCATTAAACTTGGATTCTGTGTTTTTCGCTTCAAGAGCAGCAATCCCTTTCCTTAAAAAGGGAGATAATCCAACAATCATTAATTATACCTCAAATGCAGGTTGGAATGCAGGAGGCCCTGGAGCAGGTATGTATGGTACTTCTAAAGCGGCTGTTCATACTATTACGAGAGCCTTAGCAAAAGATTTGGCAGAATATGGCATTAGAGTTAATGCAGTTTCTCCAGGTACAATTGATACCGATTTTCATATTGGGATTAAATCTACAAAACCAGAGGTTTTTAAATCTTGGGCAAATAATATTATGCTAAAAAGATTGGGTCAACCAGAAGACGTTGCTGGTGTTGTTTCTTTTTTAGTTAGTAAAGATGCCGCATTCTTAACCGCAGAAACTATCCAAGTTGGGGGTGGTCAAGCATTAGGAATATAAGCAATTAGCCAATTGGCGATAAGAATAGAATAAAAAATGGAGTTGAGACTAGTCTCAACTCCATTTTTTTTTATTATTTATTTGTACAGTCCTTACGCCGTAACCACAGAGCCAACTGGCACTAACCAACCATAAACATCTTCAATTGAGCCATCTCGTAGCCCATCAATTTCTTTTTTCAACATATTTCCAATGACTCTTTCTGCGACTGGCGGCAAAGTCATCTTCAAATCATTATGCGTCAAAGAAGCAACGTGAGAAACCACTGCAGCAGTTCCAGCACCAAAGATTTCTTTTAGGCTACCCTCCTTATAAGCATCTACAATTTCATCAATATAAATATCCCGCTGCTCAGATTTGATTCCTTTTTTAGCTAAAATTTCTAAAAAGCATTTTCTCGTAATTCCTTTCAAAATAGAACCCGATGTTGAAGGAGTAATAACCGTATCGCCAATTACAAAAAATAAGTTCATCGTTCCAACCTCTTGCACTTTCTTAAATTCTGGACTTTCCATCCATATTACTTGGTCATATCCTCGCTCATTCGCTAATTTTGCAGGTAATAAGGAAGAAGCGTAATTACCCCCTGCTTTTGCCTCACCAGTTAATCCATCAACTGCTCTTACATATTTTTGCTCGGTAACTAAGTTAACGGCTTTGCTGTAATAACTCCCAACTGGGCACGTAAAAATTACAAACTTATAAGTAGAAGAAGGTCTTACCCCAATAAACTCATCCGTAGCATACATATAAGGACGAATATAAAGAGACGTACCTGGAATAGAAGGAATCCATTCGCTATCTAAATCAACCAATTCATGTAATGCTTGTAAAAATAAGCCTTCAGGGACATGTGGCATACACATTCTGTCAGCAGACTTATTCAAGCGCTGAGAATGTAACTCAGGGCGCATTAATAAAGGAACGCCTGCTTTATTTTTTGATGCCTTCATTCCTTCAAATATAGTTTGAGAATAATGCAAGGTCATATTCGCAGGGTGCATTTGAAACGGTCCAAATGGGATAATTCTCAAATCTGTCCATTCGCCATCTTTATAATCAGCAATAAACATATGGTCAGAAAATACCTTTCCAAATGGAATATTATTGAAATCTAATTCTGGCAGTCTTGATTGGGTGGTCTTATTTACTTTAATCGTATATTTCATCAGCAATCTCTTTTGATGGTTAAAATGGATTTGGGAAATTAAGGAACGATGAAAAAATAAATTGCGGATTTTCAAATATTAAATTTTATGTGCAAATTCATTTTATTTACGTTCATTATTATCCTTAAAATTATAAAAAAATAATTAATAATTTGAGAACTTAGCCAATTAATTAAAATTATTAATCAATTAAATTTTAAATTACTTCCTTTTTGAGTTAATCCGTCACAATTTTAAGAATTTTTTATTTAAAAATTGCTCTGTTTTACATTCTTTAAAAAATCTATGCTATTTTTAAGGATTCCTTATTTACAAAACATCTTTTTTATTCAAAAAAGTTCAAAATCTTTATATCCTTGACCAATCAATTTTTAGATTTTAAAATAATTAACGTCTCAGATACCAATAGCATTTTAGGTATGTGTAGTGGCAGTAGTGACAAAGGTATCTTTCTGAGCTATCAAACAGTTGATAAAAGCTTGGAATCTTTTTTGGCAAAAATATTATTGGCAGTCAAATTGGACTTGCAAACGGATGTATTAACTCTAGAGAAAACGTTAGATAATGACTTTAGTTTCAGTACTTTGAGTAAAGCTCAATCTATTCATACCGCTTTATTTTTTGGTATCTCTCCTAAAGCAGTAGGGCTACAAGTTGATTGCCAAAAATATCACCCCTTTTCTATTGACGACTGCTTATTTCTTTTTGCAGACGATTTAAAAAGTATTGCTGAAAATCAGACTTTAAAAAAGGCACTTTGGGGAGCTTTGCAAACTATTTTTAAGAAGGAGGAGTAAAACTAATTCATTCCAATACTAAATGGTTGCGTTCATTAGACATTATTCTAAAAGGCTTAGAGCTTCCAGAACTTGGAGTTCT
>CAYMSC010000172.1:6931-11607 GCA_964392805.1 uncultured Saprospiraceae bacterium | reverse complement strand
GGGCGAAATTCATTGTAAGAGCCGACGAAAAAATAAGTTCCGCATTTTTCAAATATGAGCCCGTACGGGCGAACCGCCTTGCGGATGGGGTAGCCTTTGTAATGGGTTGAAAACCTATGATAAAAACATTCAATTGAAAAATCAAATGCGGAAGTTATTTTTTCGTTATTACTAAGTAACGGCAAAACAATAACTTGAACATCTAGGACGGCTTCTTTTGATCCTATTTTTACTTTAAAATCGGTCATAGTATCAACAATACTCCCTCTTTTAAAGAAAAACTAGAACCAAAATAAGCTCGTCCAGATGACCAACTTATTATTTCGTCGTTACTAAGCAGAAAAATTATACTTTTGCTCGAATTTATTTCACCATTTAATTATCAAATTTTTACCTTGCTCGATAATCATTTCATACCCTTTGAAACTGCGATTCCCGATGATTGGATGCCCAAGAAATTTCCTTCACCTTTCCTAGAAAGACCGCATGCTTTGTGCAAAGTAGCCGTTTCTGAATTGCAAAAATATTTACAAAACCCAATAGATTGGACTTATGATTTTGGACTAAACCAACCAGAAGGTAGTTTGAGAATTGGTAAGATGTTTGGCGTTTTAGTGGTGCAAAACCTAAAAAAAGAACTAGGTTATTTAGCTGCTTTTTCGGGTAAATTAGCGAATAAGAATCATCACCAAAAATTTGTACCACCTGTGTTTGATTCCCTAACTAAGAATAGTTTTCTCAATGTTGGAATGGAAGTATTGAATGGGATTAATCAAGAAATAAAGCGATTAGAAAAATCACCTAATTGGTTAGCTGCCAATCAAGTATTGCAAGACAAAAAGGCGCAAGCAAAAAAGGAAATGGTCGAATTGAAATTAAGCATGAAGCAAAGAAAAGCTAAGCGTGATATACAAAGGCGAATTGCCAAAAAAGAATGCTCTATTGACCAATTAAAATCACTGAATAGCCGATTAGATAAAGAAAGTGTTAGAGATAGAAAAGCGATAAAAAAACTAAATAAGCAATGGAAATTACAATTAGAAAAATATAAAGCCGACTTAATGGGAGTTAGTCAAGAAATTCAAAGACTGAAAGAACAGCGAAAAAAGAAATCTAATGGGTTGCAGCAACAACTATTTGAGTCCTATCGGTTTTTAAATAATGCAGGTGAATCCAAAAGTTTGAGCGCCATTTTTCAAGATACCAAACCAGTTAGTGGTGCTGGCGAATGCGCTGCACCAAAATTATTACAATATGCTTTTTTAAATCAACTCAAACCTATTGCCCTAGCCGAATTTTGGTGGGGAAAACCTCCTAAATCAGCCATACGTCAACACGGACTTTTTTACCCACCTTGTGATGAGAAATGCCGCCCTATTTTAGGACATATGTTAGCAGGGGTATTATAATCTTGTTGTCCTATTCATTAGATTAGAGAGTAGAGACCATTACATTGAGAGAAAAGAGAAAAAACAAGGATTACTAAAACTATTGCTAAGAAAACCCTTCTATTTCCTATTTCATCACTACACAGTAACTATTCAGAATCTGAATTTATTTTTATCACGTTCCTTATCGGCAAATATTAATTTAATAGATTCAAAAATGGTCAAATTTCCGAAAAATAAATCTCTGTTCTCTGCTCTCGGTTCTGAATAGTTACACTATACATTAAATAAAAAGTGCATAATATCTCCGTCGTTGACAACATATTCTTTTCCCTCAACACTCATTTTTCCAGCTGCTTTTACTGCTTGTTCAGAGCCTAAGGTGACATAATTATCATACCCAATAACTTCTGCACGGATAAAGCCTTTTTCAAAGTCAGTATGGATAACTCCTGCCGCTTTTGGCGCTTTCCATCCTTCCATAATAGTCCATGCACGAACTTCTTTCTCGCCAGCGGTGAAATAAGTGATTAATTTTAATAATTTATAGCTAGCTGCAATTACCTTATTAACGCCTGGTTCTGATAGTCCCATGTCATTTAGAAATTCCAGCCGTTCTTCTATAGAATCTAATTCTACAATGTCCGCTTCAATGCCTGCGCTGATTAGAATAACTTCTGCACCTTCATTTTTGACAAACTCTTTGAATGCCTTCGTATGCTGGTTGCCATCATGAACAGAATCTTCATCCACATTACATACATACAATACGGGCTTGGCAGTCAACAAATACAATGATTTTATCAAAGCCATTGCATCCTCCTCTAAATCAATAGCACGAGCTGGGGTTCCATTTTCTAGTTGCGTTAAAATGGAAGTGGCTATTTCTAAATTCCTTTTATCTTCTTTCTTCTGTGTTTTTGCCTGCTTTTTGAACTTCTCAACTGATTTCTCAACTGTTTCAATATCTTTTAATATCAATTCTGTATCGATAATATCTTTGTCTCTTACAGGGTCTACACTACCGTCTACATGTACAACATTGGTATCCTCGAAGCAACGGACAACGTGAAGTATCGCATCTACTTCTCGGATATTTCCAAGAAATTGATTGCCTAACCCTTCTCCTTTACTAGCTCCTTTTATTAAACCTGCAATATCCACTATTTCTACAGTAGTAGGTTGGATTTTTTGAGGGTTCACGATATCCGCAAGTGCCGTTAATCGTTTGTCAGGAACAGTGATGATACCGACATTCGGTTCTTTGGTAGCAAAAGGGTAATTGGCTGCCAATGCACCCGCCTCCGTTAACGCATTAAATAAAGTAGACTTTCCAACATTTGGAAGACCAACGATTCCACATTTAAGTGCCATGTAGTATTTTTTAATAGTTCTCTGAACAACTCTTTGACAGGTCGTTTTAGATTCGATATTTCTTATTAAAAAAATAAAGAAATAAAATCGACCACCAAACCTACCCGTTTAGGAAGAGATGAATTTTATTAGAGCATGATTTTAATTATCAATTAAGATACTTTTTTTAAAAGCGGTGCAAAGTTCGTTTTTTCCTGTTCAAATGGCAAGGGGTATTTTTAGTAATAAAAAAATATGAATATAAATTAAAATTTGATTTAATATTATGATAGTCAATTAATTTCGCAATTTTAATATAACAAAATAAAGTTTTTATTAAACAGTTATTGATTTGGTGATTTTTTGGATAAGAAAAAAAAGAATTTTGTATTAATTTTTTTTGCAATATTAATAAAATATTTATTTTCATAAACATTGATAAGTCATTGAAAATCAGTAGATTTGTTTCGTTCTGTTGATTATTGGAGGGTTTTTGACAGGATAATTTTTTCCTTAAATTTGTTTGCAATAACTAAAATTCTTGTGGACAATTATATCTTTTTTACAAAAAAAACTTTACATATTATGAAAAACATTTCCCCCGCTTCAGTACTCTGGGCGATATTCCCATTGCTGTTCCTTACTGTGACAGCATGGGGTGCAAATGAATATTCAAGTACCGATTTAAAAAAGACAAACAATTGCACATTGAGCATTACAGCGACTCCTAATGGCGTTTTTTGTGGAGAGACGATTGGCTCAATTGACGTGAAAATTACTAATGGCACTGCACCTTTCACGATTGAATGGGATAGTAAAGATCTTTCTATTTGGGCCGAAACAATAACAAGCGCCTCAAATTTTAATATTCCCAACCTACCACCTGGGGAGTATATCGTTAAAGTTAGAGATGCCAATGGTTGTAGAGATCAAATCACGGATGTTGTGCTGGATGTGAACGCCAGTGATTTGACTTATACCATTGCACCTAGTGACCCCTGTCAAAATGTGGGTTCGTTTACAATTAATGTTAGTGGAAGTTCTCCCCCTTATTGGATAATTTTAGATGGCCCAACTTCTGGTGGAATCGTTGCTAATGATAATTCTTTTAGAATTGATAATTTGTTAGGTGGCGAATATACCATTACAGTTGATGAAAACGGTTGTGGACATACTCAAACCGCTACGCTAATTACTTCTCCTGTTAGCTTATCTGGTAGTGCTACTGCTGTTGACAATATTAATAGTTGTGATAACTTTGGAGATGTTCAATTAACGTTAAACGGTGGAACTCCTGAGTATTTTATTACTTGGCATGGACCAACTACGGGTTCTACTAGGGCTTCAAATTCTATATTGGTGCAGAATCTAGCACCCGGTGATTATACTTTTGTTATTGAAGATGCTAATGGTTGTACCATTACAAGAAATACTACAGTTATAGCTAGTCCTAATACAATGGCTGCTACCCTCACACAAACGCCTGTCATTTGTGATAATATGGGACAGATAGGCGTGACGATTTCAGGAGGAACTGCGGGTTACACTGTATCCTATTCCGGTCCAGTGTCGGGAACTACTACTGCCAATAATAATGGAAACAATACGGGAGATGCAAGTATTCTAGACCTTCTCCCTGGCAGCTATACTATCATTGTTACGGATAGTCGAGGATGTACTGCAAGAGAAAGTATTACGGTAGGCGGAGAAGTAAAGGATGTTTCTTGTATTGTGACTCAAACACCTGTGGAATGTGACAACATGGGACAAATAGGGGTTGCTATATCGGGTGGTAGCCCAAGTTTTAGGGTTGATTTTAATGGACCAAAATCAGGCACTTTAACAGCAACTAACACAGGAGATAGGACTGCCACTGCTAGTATTTTAGATTTACCAGCAGGTTATTATACGATTGTAGTAACAGATAGTCGAGGG
>CAYMSC010000172.1:0-6831 GCA_964392805.1 uncultured Saprospiraceae bacterium | reverse complement strand
GAAACGATAACCGTTACAGGGATGGTATCAGATATGTCTGCTATTGTGACTCAAACACCAGTAGCGTGTGACAATATGGGACAAATAGGAGTCGCTATTTCAGGAGGTGAGCCAAGCTATAGAATTGATTTTACAGGACCAAGAACAGGAACGTTGGTAGCGACTAACACAGGAGCTAATTCTGGAACAGGAACTATTTTAGATTTACCAGCAGGTTATTATACGATTGTAGTAACAGATAGTCGAGGGTGTTCAGCGACAGAAACGATAACCGTTACAGGGATGGTATCAGATATGTCTGCTATTGTGACTCAAAGACCAGTAGCGTGTGGTACGATGGGACAATTAGCTGTCGCTATTTTAGGAGGTGAGCCAAGCTATAGAATTGATTTCACAGGGCCAAGAACTGGAACGTTGGTAGCAACTAACACAGGTTCAAGGTCAGGAACAGGAACGATTACGGATTTACCCGCAGGGGATTACACCATAGTAGTCACGGATAGTCGAGGTTGTTCAGATACAGAAAGAATAACGGTTACGGGGATGATATCAGATCTTTCTGCTGCACTTACGCTAACACAAGGAAGATGTGATGAGCCAAGTCAAGTTGGGGTCGCAATTTCGGGAGGCACTCCAACTTATCGGATTGATTATACGGGACCAGTATCAGGAGCAGTAATAGCGACTAATACAGGAGCTAATTCTGGAACAGGAACGATTACAGATTTACCAGCGGGTGATTATGTCGTTGTAGTTACGGATAGTCGAGGCTGCTCAGTGACAGAAAGAATATGGGTTGGAATATTGTCTTCAGATATTTCTACTGTGCTTACCTTAAGACAAGGGATTTGTAATGAGCTAAGTCAAATTGGGATTGCCATTTCGGGAGGTGTTCCAACTTATCGGATTGACTATACAGGGCCAGTATCAGGGGCAGTAATAGCAACGACAACTGACGAAGATACAGGAACGGGAACGTTACTTAATTTACCAAATGGTGAGTATACAATTGTCGTGACAGATAGCAGAGGTTGTTCCGATACTCGAACGGCAACTGTAAGTGATGCATCATCAGATTTGGCTTGTGTATTGATGCAAACACCCCAAGTTTGTAATACTAATGGTACAATAACCGTAGCTATTAGTGGAGGAAGTCCTGCCTATAGAGTTGATTATACTGGACCATCGTCAGGGGCTATCATAGCTACGCTTACAGGAGAACGAACAGCAACAGCCGATATTACTAATTTAGTTGCTGGTCTATATACGATTACCGTAACAGACAGTAATGGATGTACGGCTTCTGAAAGTATTCGAGTAGGAGGAGGAGCATCAGATTTGGTAGCTACTATAGTGGCACAACCAGAGATTTGTACGAATACTGCGGGCTTGGATATTGGTGTTGTAGGAGGAACAGCTCCTTATACGATTGCTTATTCAGGTCCAGTTTCTGCGTCATTTATCTCTTCGAATGGGGCAACTCAATTTGTTCCTTTGCCTTTGGGGGATTATGTGATTGTTATAACAGATGCCAATGGATGTTCGATTACGGAAAATGCTTGGGTGAAAACAGGTGTTGATGATTTGCAAGTGCAATTAGTAGCGACTTCGGAAATATGTCTTAAAAATGGAACTATTGAAATAATTATTTCAGGTGGTCAACCTGGATTTACGATTGAATGGTCCAATGGCCAAAGTAAAGAAATCATTATAATTGATGGAGCTAGTTATATAATGGAAGTTCCAAGTCTGGGTGTTTACGACATTATCGTAATAGATGCCAATGGTTGTCAGGTAAGTCAATCTATTGAAGTAAGGCGAATTGAGAATAATTTAACTTATGAAGTGATTCCTTTCTCTGGTACAGAAGAAGGGGAAGGTCGATTAGAGATTTATTTTCAACAAGGACAACCGCTCTATACTATCGAACTGACAGGCCCCGTAGTGTTGACAAAAGTTGCTGCGGAGGCTATCGTTTTAGATAATTTACCAAGTGGAGATTATTCTGTTTATATCATAGATGCCAATGGTTGTAGCAAACAAATGTTTGTAACCATCCTAAAAGCAGGCGAAGTTCCTCCGCCTGCAGGACCTAATTTGGACGGTATGATGAGTGTGGATAATAATGCTGAATCAACAAATCTGACAGTTACGAAAACAGCGACTACAGGTAGTGAAGGTGTTGAGGAAAGCGAATTAGAAAGATTACCTGCTATTCCTTTAGAAGTAAATAATGAAGTAATCAAAAATGAATTTATGGTTTATCAAAATTATCCTAATCCATTCAAATTAAGCACAACTATTAGCTTTTATTTGCCAAGGGATATGAACGTGAAAATGATAATTCATGATAATTCAGGTAAAACGGTTAGTGTAGTTGAACAAGATTTTGTGAAAGGGCTGAATGAATATGAGTTTAACGCACAAAATTTAACAAAAGGAGTTTATTATTATACTATTTCGGCAGGTAAAGACACTAAGACAAGTCGAATGTTACGCGTCGAATAAGATACGTTTACGCTCAACAAGTGTTTAGATTTAAAGAATTGAAAAAGCCCCTCTCTTTTAGTAAGAGAGGGGCTTTTCTGGTTAAGCTAGTTTTTTTCTTTGCTTTAGAAACGACTAGTTTATTTCAATATGATCGCCAAACGATGAAATGTCAATATTTAGTCAATCGCTTACTTATTTTTTCGTAAAGGTAGATTTTTATTTCTTTTTTTACCTCTGGCTTTCTTTCCAAATAAATCCTTTTGACTCGAGCTTTCTGTCAATATTCTTCTCTCAGCAGGTGGTCTTTCAGAAATTTGATTAAAGACTTTTTCTACATATTCCCAAACGCCATTTTTTAGCGCGTAACCTATATAACTTCCATCGGGAATATTGACATTTCCAACTTGCTTATATGGACTTCTCATAGAAACAAGATTATCCATAATAATCATTTCTAAACTTGGGTCATAATTTAGTCTAGCAGCTACTTCGGCGGAATATTCTAAATAGAGCCTATTTTTTGTACTAGCTTCATAACCTTCTTCTGCTTTAGCAAAAGCGGATGCACCAAAAACTGGTTGGCCTGCTTCGTCAAAATAAAGTGTTTCTACTACTTTTCTTTTATTGAAAAATTGGAAACCGTCAAAACCAAAAAGTAGATACTGATTTCCTTTAGGGGTCTCAAATTCTTGTAAATTAAAGTATAGCGCACCATACCAATCACTTGTTCCTAAGACATCATATTCTATATCATATTTTTCTATTTCATTAGAGGCATCTGTAAGAGAGAAAAGGTTATTTTTAGCATTATTCATTTGTATCATACCTCCATAGCGATAATCATTTTTATCTACATATAATTGCCAAGTAAATATCCGAAAAGTACTATCCGATGGATAAAGGATAGAAACTGCTTCTAAAGATTCAAAAGGAAATTGGAAAGAATTTTCCGCTTTTAAAGTCTCCGTTAATAAATTTTGGAAGGATGCTTCTGCTTTGACTCTATTTGTTTTTAAAGAATCGGTCAATATCGTAGTAGCTAATTGAACCAATGCTGCTTCTTTGGTCGCTAAGTCAGAATGGTCTTGTGCTTTGAGTATATTATTAAAAAATAAACAAGCTATTAAAAAATAAAAAATAATAATTCGCATAGATGGCTTTTAATCAATAAGGAATACGACTAATGTCTTCTCAAAACGATGTGTATTTTGATTAATTGTTTGATAGAAAAAAAAAGTGTAGTTGGTAAGAAAATATTAACGAAGATGGGTAGTTGACAGTTGTCAGTTGTCAGTTGTGGAAAAATTGACAACTGACAACCGACAAATTTAACGAGCAAAGAAAATATAAATAGCAATCACTAATAGCGTAATTATAATTCCTACTTGATTGACCAATTTCCAAGGAGTGATGTCCACTTGTTTGGTATAAGCTTGCACATATGCCTCTGTTCTTGGTTTTATTTTTCCAATAGCAAGCATAATCAAAACATTCATAAGAAAAAGAATAGCCATGACGTGTAAAAAGTGAGGATAGGCTAATTTTTCAATATCAGCTAATTGAACTGCGTCTGTAATGCCTGCTGCTTTTGCCTCAGCTAATGCAGTAGCCACCATCTTGGGTTTTAACATAAATTGACTAAGGAAGTATAAACCTGCACCTAAAATTAAAGCGACTTTAGCAGCAATAGCTGGTACGTATTTCGTTAAATATCCAACAATAATAATAGTGAAAATTGGAATACTATAACAACCATTAATTTCTTGTAAATATCCAAATAACCCTTCTGGCGCATTGGCAATGGCAGGGGCAATAAACATGGCTAAAATAGCCAAAATTATTCCGAAAGCTTTTCCCGCTCGAACTATTTGTTTTTCATTAGCATCTTTATTAAGATATTCTTTATAAATATCCACCCCAAATAAAGTGACAGAACTATTCAAAGCACTATTAAAGGAACTTAAAATAGCTCCAAATAAAACAGCAGCAAAAAATCCCACCAAACTCGCGGGTAGAACTTTGGCTACTAATTTTGGATAAGCTTCATCAGGTACTTCTAATTGTCCTTCAAAAATGTGATAGGCTATAACCCCTGGTAAGACTACTACTAAAGGGCCCAGAATTTTTAAGAAACTGGCTAATAGTAAACCTTTTTGACCTTCTTCCAAATTTTTTGCCCCTAAAGCTCTTTGAATAATTGCTTGATTTGTACCCCAGTAAAATAATTGTACGAGCATCATTCCTGTAAAAATTGTAGCAAAAGGCACGGAGGCGGTTGGTCCACCAATAGAATTAAATTTTTCAGGATTGGTGCTAATCAAAGTAGAAATTCCCTCACTGATACTCCCTTCTCCGATATAACTTAGCCCAAATATTGGTATCATTAAACCACCTATTAATAACCCAATAGCATTAATAGTATCAGAAACTGCAACTGCTTTCAATCCGCCAAAGACGGCATAAATAGACCCAATAATACCTATTCCCCACACACAAATCCATAAAGAAGTAGTTTTGGAAACGTCTAATAACTCGGGTAAATTAAACATTGCACTAAAAGCAACGGCACCTGAATACAAGACAATCGGTAATAAAACCACTACATAACCAGATAAAAATAGGGCAGAAGTCAAACTCTTCGTAAATGTATCATACCGACGCTCTAGAAATTGAGGGACAGTTGTTATTCCCCCTTTTAAATATTTTGGTAGCAAAAAAATAGCGGTTACGACCATTGCCATTGCGGCTAAGGTTTCCCAAGCCATTACTAGGATACCTTCTGTATAAGCTTGTCCATTTAAACCGACAATTTGCTCAGTAGATAGATTGGTTAATAATAGAGACCCTGCAATGACCCCTGCGGTTAAACTTCTGCCCGCCAAAAAATAGCCATCAGCAGAGCTTTCATCTGTACTTCTTGTCGACCACCATGCTATACCTGCTACTAATAAAGTAAATCCTAAAAAAGAAATTAAGCCCATTTTATTTAAATTTTTTTATGAGTTTTTCGATATTTTGCTTCTTCGTGTAAAAAAGACAATAAGTTATGTCTTTTCCTAATTTTTGCGCTTTTTTTTAAAAATAGAATACTAGTAAGTTTTATTTCTATACTCGTTAGGAAACAGTCTCCATTTTTTAATCTACTGAAATAGGAAACATTTTTTTGAAATAGGCTAAACTATTTTTCGCTTAATTTATTTTTATTAAATTAGATGGAATCTTAATTTAAAACTAATTTCTATGTGTACAAAATTATTTATTTCCCTAATGATTTTAATTTCCCCAATGATTTTGGTGGGGCAGGAGGCGGATAAAATAGTCATAGAAGATAACCAAACAATTTTAAAGAGTATTTTTTTTGGAGGAGGGAGTGCCTATATTGATGAAAAACAAACAACAGAATTAAAAGAATTTATCTATGCGGTAGAAAATATTAATCGCTATGAGATTTTGGTGCATAGTTTTACCGATAATATTGGCAGTAGACAATATAACCAATGGCTTTCCCAACAAAGAAGTGAAGCTGTTATTTGGGAATTAGACCAGTTGGATATTCCAATTGATTTACTATTGAAAGCAGATTTTGGAGAAGATAATCCTATTTATAATAATAATACTTATGAAGGTAAATTGAGTAATCGACGAGTAGATGTGATTCTAAGACCACTTTCTTTTTAAATTTTTTTAAAAAAATCAAATTATTCTAAACCTTATGTATAATACGCTGTTTAACCTTCGAGTTATTTTAATAACGCAATAAAAACCAAAATAGAAAGCTAAGAACTAATGTTTTTTGTTTGTTTATAGTTAAGGGAAAATCTTTTGAGATTTTCCCTTTTTTAATACTTTAGACTTACCTCCTTTTTAACCATTCACATCTATAGGTCGATTAATACTTTCCTCTAAAGAAATAAAAGTCTCCGTTCGTTGTATTCCTTGAATTTTTTGAATTTTATCATGTAATACCGCTCTTAGATGTTTGGTATCTTTAACTATAATTTTTGCAAAAATACTATAAATGCCAGTGGTGTAATGTGCACTAACAATTTCGGGAATCGCTTCCAATTGTTTAGAAACATCTTCATACAACGAACTCTTATCTAAATAGATACCTAAAAATGCACTGATGTCAAAACCCAATTTACTATAATCAATAGTAAGGCTGGCTCCTTGAACTATTCCCATTTCTTTTAACTTGGACATTCTGACATGCACAGTACCTCCAGAGACGTGCAATTTTTTTGCAATTTTAGTAAATGATTCATTGGCATCAATCATTAAAATAGATAATATATCTTTATCTAATTGGTCAATATTCATGCAATTAGCTTAATTTTTTTG
>CAYMSC010000171.1:0-11644 GCA_964392805.1 uncultured Saprospiraceae bacterium | reverse complement strand
CCTTTCCTGATGGGATAGCCTCTGTATAAATAGTCGCTTCCTTGCTTTTTTTCACACCTGCATTTATTGCTAAATTGGATTCAAAAGGCCAGCGACTAATGGAAATTTCATAGTCTCCACTTTCTTCAAAATCTATAATAAACACCCCACCTACCGGGTTCTTTTTTCCTTCTAAAACATGGTTTTGATGCCAAGGATTTGTGGTCACTTCGACATGTGCATCATGGCTCGCAATGATGACAGGATTTTGATTTTGTGTTCCCACGTTAATCGTAGGATATTCACTAAATTGTTTAGAAACAGCAGCCCACCATTCTTCATAATAGCCTCGCATTGTCGCTACTTTTGCTGGATTGGATTTGGCTATATCTTTGTCTTGTCCGGGGTCTCTAGTAATGTCATATAATTCTTTGCCATTTATCAATCGCCATTTATCAGACATCACTGCACTCTTTTTCCATTTTTGGGGTTCTTGTAACCGTTGAGAATCTGTAATTAGATAATTCCGATTAAGGGTGGTTGTATTACCAGTAAGTAAAGGCGAAATGTCCATTCCATCTAATTCTCTATTGGGTGTTTTTAAACCACAAAGACTCGTTAAAGTAGGCAATATATCTACATTTGCCGTTAGCGTAGCCACATCTTTACCCCCACCAATATTGCCATTTGGGTAAGAAATGAAAAAAGGGACTCGATGGCCGCCCTCATATTCACTATTTTTTGTGCCTTTCATACCCGCATTAAAGCCCACCCATTTTCCATCTATTTTTTTGTAGCCATTAGACGTACCATTATCCGTCATAAAGATTAAAATGGTATTATCGGCTATACTCAATCTGGCCAATGCGTCTTGTAATTTTTTAAAATTATCATCAATATTGGTAATCATTCCATAAAACCGTTTTTGACTCTCGGGAATATCGTACCCTTTGTATGGCTCGTAATATTCCGCCGGAACATTAAAAGGACTGTGAGGTGCATTCGTGGAGATATAGCAAAAGAAAGGTTTGTTTTTTACGGTTTCAATGTAAGAGATTGCCTCATCAAACCAAACATCGGTACAATACCCTGCAAATTTTTTCGGTTCCCCATTGACCGAATAAGTATCATCGAAATAATCATTGCCCCAATGATCAGGTGCTTGTCCGACACCTCCACCTCCATGTATAACGGCATGCGAAAAGCCTTTATCTTGAGGACGAGAAGGATAAGTATCCCCCATGTGCCATTTGCCAAAAATACCTGTTTCATACCCACCTTGTTGGAATACATTCGCTACCGTTACTTCTTCTTTTCGCAGAATAGAGCAACCGCCAATGGTATGCCAAACACCTGTTCTATTCGCACTTCTCCCAGTCAACAAGCCTGCACGAGTTGGGGAGCAAGTCGGACCTACATGAAAATCTGTTAAACGGACGGCTTTTTTATAAAAGGCGTCTATCACAGGGGTTTTAATAATCGGATTGCCATGACAAGCCAAATCTCCGTATCCTTGATCATCGGTCATTACTAGAATGACATTGGGTTGGGTTTTGGAAACTAGCTGATTGTTTGCTGTTTGCACCTTTGCGACATTGCAGGATAAAAAGAGGAATAATGCGCAAAAAATAAGAGAATGTGTAAAGTTGGTTTTGTTTGTTTTTATCATTATTGTTTATTTTTATTGCCTTATTTAATGTGTAATTCTAGCTTCTTCTGAAATCGGATGACCTTTTACTCATGACTTTTTCATTTGATATAAGTACCAAAAGTAATTAAGGACTCTAGTCTGAGTAGCCACTCCATCTGCTCCAGAGGTCTAAGCTACCACTTTTGCTACTTTGGCAAAGTCGCTTTCCATCCTTCCCACAGACCATTTAATTCTGCTACTTTTTCCACATTAGTACTAGCTAGATTATTTTTTTCAAAAGGGTCGTTAGCTATATTGTATAACTCGGTTCGTTCCGCTTTTTTGTTGACGTATAATTTAAAATTTCCATACCGAACAGCCCTTTCCGGCCATTTATTAACATGGCTTGGATTATTAGTGACCTTAGCTTGGCGCCATTCCCAATATAGTGGTTTTGTTCTTTCAAACGATTGATTATCAAATATTTTTGAAAAATCTTCTCCATCTAATGGATAATTTTCAGGTGTTTTTTTTCCCACTATTGCACAAAAAGTAGGCAGTAAATCAACGGTAGACAAGACACTTTTTTTATCTACTTTTCCAGCCGCTACCCTACCCTTCCATCGAACAATAAATGGTACATTCACGCCACCTTGAAAGATATCTACCTTCCGACCTTTTAGACCCGCTGTAGACCCTGCTATTTTGGAAGGTCCATAACCTGCTGGACCATTATCACTACTGAAAATAACTAAAGTATTTTCGGCTAAATTCATTTTATTTAAAGCATCCATTAAACGACCAATGTGATAATCTGCATCCGTCAAAACTGCATAATAGGTTTCTTTATCGGGGTGCATGCCTTTGTAAGGTGCTCTTTGTTCCTCCGTTGGCCAAAGTGGCGTATGTGGGTCTTTCAACCATAAATTGATAAACATTGGTTGAGTGCCATCTTTTTTTCTTTTAATAAAATCAATTGTTTCATCAATGGCAATTCTACTAGAACTATGTACCCATGTGGAATCACTATCCATATATCGGGTTGTTGGAAAATGTTGGTCCCCTTTCCAGGTAGGACCATTGCCATTCCAAACTCTGGTTTCATCATAGCCATATACTTTAGGTGTAGGTGCAGACAAATCACCATGCGGCAAACCACCACCGCCTAAATGCCATTTACCAAAATGAGCAGTTGTGTACCCTGCCTCCTGCATTTGCTGTGGTAAATAAACGGGAAGCGTTTCGTCTAACCAATTGGGCATGCCTCTTTTAGCATTGACTTCATTCCCTGCAAAATGGGCATGTACTCGATGTTGGGCAGGAAAGTGTCCAGTAATTACCGAACTTCGGCTCGGCGAACAAACACCACTGGTTACATGAAATTGGGTATATTTTGTGCCTTCTGCGGCCAATTTATCAATGTTTGGGGTGGCTACTTCTGTTGCACCGTAGCAGCCTAAATCGCCGTAACCCCAGTCATCTGCGAATATGAAAATGATGTTAGGAGATTGTTCTGCTTTAATGTTTTGCTTTACTTGGGTGTTGCAGGCGAAAAGCAGGCAAATTAGAGGAAAGATGTATAATTTTTTAATTTTTAATTCGCTCACTATTTATTGCTAAGTTTATAGGTTTTTTGAAGTCTCCTTGTTTTTATTTACTGCTTAATAATTCTATCCGTAATTTGTTGAGGACTATCTAATGAACTGACATTTAGTAAGTATACTCCTTTTGCTAAACCATTCATATGAATAATATTTCTGCCTTTTTGAATGGTCATTTCTTTCAAAATACGCCCTTCAATATCTATGATTTTACCATTTAATTCTGTTGTCCCATCAAACTCTACGAATAAATCTTGTTGGACAGGATTAGGATAAATATTAAGCTTATTGCCCGCTATTTCATAAACAGAAGAAGTAATTAAATCTTCTCCGTCGCAATCTTCATCTATCCCATTATTGGGTATTTCAGTCGCATCTCCATTTATACTCGCATTTTCATCATCGCAGTCAACATCAGAATTAAAACCATCCTCGTCATTATCTATCACTAAAGCTACCCCATCACAATTTTCATCTATTTCATTATTGGGAATTTCTGTTGCACTTGTATTGATACTTGCATCGTTATCATTACAATCCACATCGGAATTAAAGCCATCCTCATCATTATCAATAATTAAAGCTACCCCATCACAATCTTCATCTATTACATTATTAGGAATTTCCGTGGCACCTGAATTGATACTCGCGTCATTATCATTACAATCAGCATCGGCGGTATATCCATCCTTATCATTATCAAAATTTATAACTTCATTAAGTATTTCATTAGGTGAACCAAAAAACTGTAAGGCCTCCATTTGAAAGGCTTCATAAATAGTAGGGTCACCATTAGGTGGAGCGATTAATCCTTCATTTCTTACAAATAAATTTATTCTACACCAATTGGTTTTCCGCCAATCCGCCAATATGCTAATAGTGGTTCTTCTAGCTTTTGTATACTTAATTTCTTTATTTGTCCTACTTTTTCCTAAAGTACTCTTGATGTTAAAATCACTTTCTGGATAAAAAAAGGTAACTGCATGTGCTGTATCTGGGTCTGGCGAGGTAGCGAAAATTAAAAAGCGTTGTTGTAATGCTGTATTAAAGTCTATATCAATCTCTATTTTATCACCAACAAAAGCCACCTGATGAGATTTCCATTCATTGTTTTCATCTCTCCATAAAATCCACTCGTACCCCAAATCTTTATTTAATCTAATTTCAAATTTATGTCGCATCTCTCCCATATCCGTATCGGCACCAGAAAAATTTTCGAATTCGGGACGTACATTTTCGTTTACTTCATGGAACTGAAGAATTTGAGCAGGATGTCTTATGTACTCCCATTCTGCACGATGTAGTACAGTTGATATTTTATTGGGCTGAGTAATATTTTCAATTGAAGTATTAAAATCTAATTCCGTAATTATTTCGTGTCTCATATCCAATCCAAACTCATCATAAACATCATCATCAATAATAGCTGGATGATGAATATCCTCAAGGACATCCCCCGAAGGATAGACTAAGGGTGTGTTTTCAATTAGGTCATCTGTACGAAAATTATGCAATGGAAAACGCTCAATACTCACTTTATCAGGCGTAGTGTTAACATCCACCAAATGACCACCTGAATCACTTGAAACACCAGCTTGAACAGGATTAAATTCATTGGTATGAAAAAAACCTCTAATGGTTTTTGTTCCTCCAGAACCAAATTTTGGCCTTGGATCTAAATTAGGTCCTCCAGGTGTTAATTCGGTAAAAGTAATATATCCTCCACCATTCTCATTTACCCCAATTCTTTCTCCATTTGGTAAAGATAAAAAATGCTGTCTATCTCCTGTTGTATTTGTATATCCCTCAGGCGTATCATCTACAAATACGGTAGAATGTCCTAACCACCATTTTATAGGGTTACTGTAAATGAAAAGATGGTCAATTTCAGCTAAAAAAGCGTTAGTCCCATCCGTAGAGGCTGCCAAGTTTATATTTTGTAGAGTAGTATCGTCTGGAAGATTTAAGGTATAAAGGTTAGCGGCATCGTTTTCTAACATCAACGTTCCACTTTCACTACATTCATCTAAAGCAATCGAATAGGTTATCCATTCATTGGTGGGCGCAGCAGTAGTTAATAATGCTGAATTATTTGTATTATCAGTATAGTAGATGCCATTAGAAGTTAGTTCGAGTTCCACTTTTTTAGCTCCCGTAAATAACAGAAAGGAAAACTTATCATTATTGCCAGAATACTCATTTATTTTAACTCTAATATTTATTTTAAAAGAACAAGGGTTTAAATCCATGTAGCCAGCATCGTCATAATTGATACTTAAGGTTTCGTTGACAGGTCTTAATTCAAGTGCATAATTATTCAGATTATCTTGTTTATAGATATGAAACTTATTCTCATTGTTAATCCTGTCTCCTGACCAGTTCTTTAAGCCTTCATTATAATTATTGTTTATAAAATTAAAGCCATAGGAAGAATAATCGGCTCCAAACTGTGCTAAACAATTTAGGGATAAAGTGACAATGGCAATTAGTATTAAAACTGATTTTTTCATATTATTTTTTTATAAAAATTACTCGTTTCCTTTCTTTATTCTAAACTCTCCAAAGGCGTAAATCGTATTTCTTTCAAACTTGCCTTCTCTTTATTTCCTTCTACAATAGAAACACTTACTTTATGCTTACCTGCTTTTTTAAACTTCATCAAGCCCATTTCATAATATTTATAGACATGAGACCCATTTTGTTGGTTTTGAACGATAGCACCTTCGTCGGAATCCATTCGCCAAACTGTTTTGCCATCTGCAGCATAATTTAAGTCTATTTGGTAATAACCTGGTTGCATTATTTCTACTTCCCATGTCACTTTACTGGCACCTGTCCAGTCTTGTGCTTGTTCGATGTGTTTCCACTCACCGAATTTTTCCATCCATCTTTTGTGTTGGATTGTACAATTTTCCCCTTTTGCAAAAGCAACAGAAAAACTAGTTGGATAATTAGGGTCTAAGGATAGCGCATGGTCTACCTTAATTGCTCCTTCCACTTCAACTTCTACCACAGAAATTAACTTTTCAGGTCTTTTGGCAGGTAGATAAATCGTCGTCCATCCATTTTGTTGGCTAGTTTTTAACTTTTTCCGTTTGCCATTGACTAATAATTTAGCTTTTTTGATATTATTTTGTAAACCTGGCAAAACAATTTTTCCGTCCAAGGGCCAATCATAAATACATAAATTTAGCTTTCCATTAGCCCCAACAACTGCATCTCCCCACGCCAATTCTCGTCCCCAAGGAGAAGCATCTGAACTATAAATTATTTGTGGATATTTTTCAATCCAATCTCCTGATTTTCTTAAAGCATCTTGAGCCTCCATTGGAATCGAGCCGTCAGGTGCTGGGCCTATATTTAACATATACGTACCGCCTCTAGCAACGGTAGAAATCACACTTTTTAAAATTCGTTTTGGACTTTTCCAATTTTGGTCATACCAAGCATAGCCCCATGAATCGTTGGTCACATCAACAGTTTCCCAAAGCCCATCAATATTTTCGATAGGGATGTTCATATCGCCAAAAGACTTATAATCTCCTAAACCATGACCCGCTCGACCTGAAATCATAGCCATCGGTTGATTTTTGCGAACAACATCTACTAATTCTGCAACATATTTCTTTTCCATGTCCCCAGGAGTATCAAACCAAACCATCGCTATATCTCCGTATTCTGTGGTAATTTCTTTTACTTGTGGTAGACATTTTTCTTTAAAATAATAATCAAAGTCCACCTCCATTCCATCGGCTGTTTTCTTTGGTCCACGATTTCCTCCTGGGAAAGTCCAATCTTGATTATGAGAATAATAAAAACCAAAACCTAAACCAAGGACTCTACATTCATTGGCTAATTCCTTCATTGGGTCTCGCCCAAATTTGGATACTTTAGCAATATTAAAATCATTACTTTTAGAATCATACATGGCAAATCCATCGTGGTGCTTACTCGTAATGACAACATATTTCATTCCTGCATCTTTCGCTAACTGAGCAATAGCTTTTGCGTTAAAATTGACAGGATTAAAAGTTTTGGCATGTTCCTTATATTCGTCTACTGGAATATTCGCTCTTCGGGAAGACATAATCCATTCAGAAATACCATAATAAGTTTTGCCCTTCCACTCATTGGCTATATTAGAGTAAGTTCCCCAGTGGATAAACATCGCATAATTGCCATTGTCAAAAAGGGCTGCCCTTTCAGCATTAGTTGACTGTTGGATTTCTTTTTCGTTGCCCCACATTTCATCCATGCTTTTTTCTTTTTCTTGAGCATGAAGCGGTAAATTTCCAATAAAAATTAGGGCTATTAGTACTTTAAAAAAGGGATTAGCTATCATTCGAAGTTTATTTTTTTGACTTTCTGTGCTTTCTTTCTGTGTTTTTTTCATTTATTACCGCAATTTAATTGATTGATTTGGGGTATTACCCAATCTAGATGTCTTTGTTTTTGTTCATCTCCATTAACCAGTAATTTTTTAAGTGTCACTAATTTTTAATTAATCAAAACACCCAAAAAAAACTAATTTAGATGGCGTAATTAACAAGCAAAATATATAATATTTTTTATTGATAACTCTCTAACAAATATATGGTAAGCAGTCACTCTAGAGTTATTAGAAAAATATCAATTCTTTGCTACAATCTATCATTTTCGGAGTAAAACTGCCGAAATAGTATTGCACTTTCTCACTTTTGAATATTTTAGTTTATTTTTTGCTTATTCTTTTTCTTAACACTTTCCAAAAAAATAAGGCTATACTTGAATCAAGCACAGACTTATTTTGGTCAAAATGAAGATTTAATTATCGCAGCAAAACCATTTTTCGAGCATATATCCCGTCTAAAGTTTGCATTCGATACCATAAAACTCCCTGTCCATTTAATTCATTTTCATTAATCGATATTTCATTATAACCTGAATCAAAAGTATTTTCAATGATTTTTAATTGCTTTCCTTGCAAATTGAATATTTCAATTTTTACAGGACTCGTCTCCATTAATTCAAAACCAATAGTCGTACTTTCTTTAAAAGGATTGGGTGTGTTTTGGAAAAGTTGAGAAGGTTTTGATTGTATCGGTTTTTTAAAATCTAATTCGACTTTTAAGAAATTGTCATTTACGTCGATTGCCTCGGTTTCCATAGCCGGAGACAATTGGATGAGATTGCTTAAATAATTAGATTCATGTGCCGAAAAATATAGTTTGTCAGTTGCCCAAATAGTTGCCGTCTTGGAATTATTATCAATGGTAATCGCCAGTCCATATTGGTTCTATAAAAATAATTGGTTCGGTGTTATCTGTTACTTTAAGAATTTGGGTATAAGAAAAACTACCAACATTAGCCAAAGTCTCATGAGTAACGGATTTTCCATCTACACTAAAACCTTGCGCATCTTCTGTTCTGCTTAATGCCAAAGCTGTTTCTCCTACTTCATACTCACACCAATTAACAAACTGTTGCCAGTTTTCCATTCCATCTTCGAAACCTAAGTTAAATTCTCCATCAGGATCTACGGAACCACCTGGATCTACTGGGGGGGGATTACCACCTACTGGTGTAATAACTACGTCATCAATGCTAATATCACCTAAGGTACCAGCTACACCAAGAAGAACTCGTACAAATATGGATGTGAATATGGTTTTATCTTACAAAAGAAAAATCAACCCAAACTAAGCATTGATTTACATTGGTATGTTGGAGACAAGCAACAACAACTAAATTTAAGTTATAATGACTTTTTGCCCTTTATTCAACAGGGACAGTTATTTGGACTTACGACAGCGTTTTTAAGTCCTGAAGGTTTATTACTTTCCACGTGTATTCATCACACTAAAGAGCAATGGCATAGCTTAAGTTATTTAACAGATATGGCTAGTTTGCTAGTTAAATATAAAACAAGTCTTAATTGGCAGCTTTTGATAAACACAGCTAAAGAAAAAAAAGATTGAAAATATACTTTATTTAGGGGTTGGGATGGCTCAAAATTTAATAGATATACCTTTACCATTACCTATTCAAAAGGGCATTCAACGAAAAAAAGTACAAACCTACCGAGCAAAATTCACAACTCTTTTGCCCAATCAATATACAAGGATCATTAAAAGCATTTGGAGGTAACCCTCCAGCATATTTAATTAATTGGTTTAGATTTTCATTAGGTTTCAATTCATATTTAAAAGGTCGTCTGATAGCTCCTTTAATAGTTACGACTCGTTTGGCTACTGGTATATGAATAATATCGTTGTTTTTTAAAAAGAAACGAAATTGAGATTCTGGGTTTGACACAAACTCGTATACATCTAGCTCTTGGATATTCTCACCACTAGTCACTATAATATTTCGAACACTACCAATGTCATTAGGGCCACCCGCAGCCACCAAAGCATTAAAAGCGGTATTTATAGCAGGTAAATTGAAAGACCCAGAGTAATTTACTTCTCCAAATATATTAACAGTAATTGTTCGAGCGGTATTTAGCGTAAATGCGAATTGTCCACTATTAAATCGATAATACTTGGAAAAACGATTTTTCAGTAGTTTCTCTGCCTGCTCCAATGTTAAACCCTTCAAAAATATTTTAGGCATTCTATCAGGTAAAATATAGCCATTTTCTCTATAAAACTTAAAGATATTATGATTTTAAGGTAAAAAATAAGATTTAATTAAGCCAATATATCTGGACAAGCTCAACCAAAAAAAATTAATTTCATTTAAGTTTTTTCCTATTATATCTGTATCATTCGGGATGATTATTTGTAAGAAATAATAGTAAAGAATTTTTAATTTAGTAATAATAGATGTTCGAAGGGGTATATTAAATTTTAAGCGATTCAGGATTACAGTAATATCTTTTTGATGTTCGTTTCTCGCAAATAATTTTTTTTGTCGTAAATTATTTTTAGCTATCCGCCGGTTATTTAGTTTTAGGTTAGTAATGAATGCATTGGGGAATTAAAGATGGATTAATGGATTTTTTGAGCCCTTCATATAGGGAGGAAAATATCTTCGGTGTTCCTGAATTGAATTAATTATTGCTTCGAATTAATAGGGTTAAGCGCATCTCTAATCATCTTTCTTAAAACAACAAAGCCAATAGAAAGAAGTCCTCCAAAGAAAATTCCCATTAAAAATGCTCGTACTTTCGATTTTTTATAGGGTGTAATAGGACTGACCGCTTTATCTATAGATTGAAACATTGGCGTTTCATTACTTAGATTGAATTCGACAGTTTCTTTGTTTTTGAATAATCCAGCATATATATTCTCCAAAATTTTAATCTCTTGCTTTAATTTTGTATTCTTTATCTCGTAACGCTTAGAAAATAAATTTCGATTTTTATCTTCTGATAAAATAAGCTGTTCTTGGGCTACATTCAATTGAATCGTAACGGAGTCAATTCTATTGTTTAGTATATCATAGGTAAATTTCGATTTTTCTCTACTCTTTTTTACATAAAAGGAAATAATCTCTTCGTAAATGGCATTCACAAGTTGGATAGATAATGCCTCATTTATAGTTTTTACAGATAAATCATAAATCTCTGTTTTTGGGCCATAGGATAAATTCATTAAAGATTCACCTTTCGTTATTTTATTGTAGGCATAATTTAATTTTTCATCTTGAGATGTTAATTTATCTTTTTGTAATTCTTCATCATTATAAATATTCAAGAAGTGATTTACTAGCAAATCATTGACATTATTCACTTCTCCTGTATACTTTAAGGCAGCATGCATAATTCGCTTTGAGCTACTTAATTTAATTACTTTAAATTGACTTACTCTAGTAGTTTCTCCATAGACTCCGTAAGGGTCTCTAATTCGATAATTAACTAAATGTTCTTGAAGCATGAAAGTCGATCTAGCGGTATAAGTTTGTTTTTGTTGTGCTGTATACAAATAAAGTGCCCCACCAGGTAATATCGAAAAAATTATTATCCACCACTTTACCTTTAGCACTTCTTTCCCATATTCTCTTATTGTAGAAAGAATATCTTTTAATGAAATTTCATCCTCTTCGTAATATCCAAAATCTATTTTTGGTGTTTTTTCATGCATATTAGTATTTATAATGTGTAATAATCAACAATTTATTTATTAATTGAATGATTTTGAAATGGTATTAATTCTTATTTTTTAACGTCACTATAGTCGTATTAGTTGTTATTTCTCCAAAAGATTTATTGAGTTCAATATCAAAGAATTGAAATATACTAGAAAAGAATTTTGATATTATACTTAAATATCGATTTGGAACACTATTGGTAGGTGATGCTATTTTGCATTTTTTTGTTCGTTTTCTTAAAATTAGAGTTAAGAAAGCATCATTTTGGCAATTGAAAATTAATGAGGGATTAACCCTATTGCAATATATTATACTCCAAACGGGATAAAAGAGTGATTTTGAAAAGAGGTCAGAAGTCAGA
>CAYMSC010000170.1:0-11647 GCA_964392805.1 uncultured Saprospiraceae bacterium | reverse complement strand
AAAACATTCAATTGAAAAATCAAATGCGGAAGTTATTTTTTCGTTATTACTAAACGGTTCATTTTCCGTCAAAAGTAAGGTGTACTCTTCCGTTCGAGTTAACATTGATTAAAAACGATAAATAATTTTACCGCTTAAAGAGAATGGTGTACCGGGAGTAAAATGGATTTCTTCTATACTAATTGGTTCATTTAGTAAGCGAGATTCTGTCGCAAATTGTGTTTCTATCCATTCCGTATTCAAAAGGTTATCTATATCAATCCCAAAACTTATCTTTCTAAAAGCATAATTTAAATTTAAATCTATAATGGAATAACCAGTTGCCTCAATGCTATAATCTTCATTTGCAGGACGGTTTTTCAAATGGCGATAACGGATACTACCAGTTATACCTGAAGCGTGATTAACCGTTATTCCTCCTGAGGAAGTTAGTCCTGGTGCTAAGGGAATAAATCGTTCTGACTTATTAGATTCTAAACTTTGGGCATTAGCTGTATTAATATCAAAATAAGCGAATAGCCAATCTGTTAATTGATACCGAGCACCAAAATCAAAACCTGTTCGCTGCGTTTTACCGCTAGGTTCGACTACGCCTTCATCACCCACGTAAACAAATTCTTGTTCTAAGAATAAGTACCAGATAGCGCTATTGATGAAGAGCCGAGGAAGCGGTTTCCATATTAGGCCAAGGTCTGCGCCATTAGCTGTTGGTAATACCTCTTTTTCTGTTTGAGCAACCACCACTCTAGTATCATTGGAATGGAAACTGGTACCTAATTTGACATAAGTCTGTAATTGGTTAGAATGCTGATAGATAAGATTTAATTTAGGATTTATCTTCGTCTGATTTACTTTTTGAGTTTCATAATTTATTTGTAAATGGTCATTGTATTGAAAATCAAAGTAATCAAGCCTAAGTCCTGTATTTAGCAACCATTTTCCAAAGGTAAAATCTACCTCAATTGCAGTAAAAATATTAGTTTCGTTAATATCTCCAAATTGAACTTGTTCTAAAGTGGTTCGTCTGTTTTTAGTTCTAGATAATTCATTATCCTTACTTTGGTCGTTTCGCAAACCAGCACTAACTTTAAGTAGATGGTCAGAAAAAGCATAATTCCATTCACTGGAGAGTCCAAAAATGTTCCGTTTTTCTTTTTGTCTAATTTGGTCTCCATCAATCGGATTATTTAAGAAAAAGGTAAAATTGGAATATAATTCAAAATCATATTGAGAAAAATAAATACTATTTTTAATATTAGAATTAGCCGTTAAGAATTTAGTATAATCTAATTTCAAATTTTTCCTTCCTGTTTTACCACCTTCCGTGTCATCAATTGCCCCAAATCTAGTAATTAACCCCGAATCAATTGCACGCTGAGGAATTTGACCCGAAGCATCCCATTTACTATCAAAAACGGAAGCTAGTATTGAAATTTTATCTCGGTTTTCTAGTGTACTCGTATATTTTCCAAACACATTTATCCGTTTAAAACCTTGAGCAGACTCAAAAAAACCATCCGTAGTGGTATACTCTGTAGCAATGTAGGCTTGATTTTTATCTGTATTAATCAAATCAAACAAGCCAACTGCGCGCATCCGGTTGAATTGCCCTCTTTCAAATTGGATACTACTTTGTTCGAGTGCAGATTTGGTTTCAAATGCAACATATCCAGCCGTTGAAAAATTACCTTTGTCCGCATAATAAGGTCCTTTTCCAAAATCGATTTTATCAACTGTTTCAGGAATAACAAAATGTAAATCTGCATACCCCTGACCATGTGCGTGTGACACCATATTAACAGGTAACCCATCTACCGAAATGTTAATATCGGTTCCGTGGTCAATGTCAAAGCCTCTTAAAAATATCTGTTCTGCTTTACCTCCACCTGCATGTTGACCTATTACTAAACCAGGTATTTTTTGTAATATTTCTTGAGAAGATTTTACAGGTGCAGTTTGCAAATCAATAGCAGTCACTAAATTAATCGCTTTTACATCAGGTCTGATAACGACATCATCCAATAAAAATGGACTGAATTCAAGTTCAACTTTTAATATTTCTTCCAACTGCTGAATCACAATTAATTGATCTTCATACCCTAAATAGGTAAACCTCAAGGTATCTCCTAATTTTATTTCTGTTAGTTCAAATTGTCCTTGTGCATTAGTGTGTGAATGAATATTAGCATTTGGAATATGAACGTGTACATCCGAAAGCAATTCATTATCCGCGTCTTTTACCTCTCCTCTGAGGGTCTGTCCAAAAACAGTAATTGGTAAGATGCCCAATAAAATAAAAATCAGTCTAGTAAACATTATTAGTTTTATTTTTTATAGTTGTTCCAAATATAGTGTGCAATGTGGTGTGGCTTCCTTTCTATTGCTAACGCACCAATGTAATTAAGTTTTGGAATAAAAGTAGCTAAATACCAATTATTGGCAGCTTTTTGATTCCAGTAGGTTGCCAATAATTTTGCTGGCTCGTTTGGGGTTAGTGACACCTCAAATTGATTTAACGGAAAAGATAATCCTTGTCCAATCGCTTTAATTATGGCTTCTTTTCTAGTCCAACAATTAAAGAATCCTTCTACCTGCCTATCTGCAGGTAAGCTTAGCAATTTTTTCGTTTCTTTAGTTGCAAAAAATTGACTAGCCAAATCCTTTAATTCTATGTCTGGTTGCAAAAATTCTACATCTACACCAATTGGAATAATTCCATGTCGAAATCCAAAGATTCCAATTCCATTTGAATGCGAGATATTGAATTGAAGGTTATTAATCTCCTTCAAGATCGGTTTTTGATATTCCGTGTAAGAAAAAGTAATAGCCGCTGGCAACCAATCTAAATAATTTGCTAGCAATTCTCGAACAATCCCTTTTGCAGCAATATAATGCGTTCTATCCCTATCAAATCTAAAGCGATTAGCTCTAACTTGTTCATCAAAAGAAAGCGTTTTCCAAAAATTAGCCTGTAAACTATGGGATATATTCAAATCGGCTTGCCAGATATGAATATCCTCAGATTTTAGAGCTGGAGTGCCATTTATTACTGCCCAATCATTTACTCCAATTTTCATTAAACTTATCTAAGCTAATTTGTAATTGTTGAGATAACCCTTGAATGTTAGGTTCTGTAAATAAATCTCGATGGCGACCTTTGACATTGTATACCTCGATTCCTTCCAAAAAAATTGTTTTCCAGTTAGTTTCGTCTTCTTTACCTACTTTTTTTAGGTAGTGCTCACTTCTGATGTATACTTTTTTACTTTTAACAGGTTTCCATTGATAGGCTAAATAGAGTCGAGTTAAATTTTCAACTATAGGTTTTAAGCTTTTTT
This sequence comes from uncultured Saprospiraceae bacterium, assembly GCA_964392805.1. Classification (GTDB taxonomy): domain Bacteria; phylum Bacteroidota; class Bacteroidia; order Chitinophagales; family Saprospiraceae; genus JAFMDF01. The sequence continues at coordinate 8,309 of CAYMSC010000170.1, read as the reverse complement.
CTTGTTTAGCAATATCTATCCATCTTTCAATCCTAAAACTAACAAATTCATAAATCTGAAATCTAGTTAGCGTAAAAGGATATTTAAGTTTTTCCCAAAGAGATAGCTTAACTTTTTCTAAAAGTAAATCTTTGGGGAATGGAGTGTCAACATTGATTAACAAAACTTCTTCTTGCCCTTCCATCCTCAATTGACGAATTATTTCGATGCCTACCATAATACTAAAACAATGACATAGAATGATGTAAGGCCCATGCGGTTGTATTTTTTTGATGTCATGTAAATACTCCGCAGTCATCTCTTCGATACTATTATGAAGTTTATCGATACTTTCTAGCCCATGTGGTTGAACAGAATACACAGGTTGTTCTTCCTCCAAATATTGAATTAATCCATTATAGAAAAAAGTATGCCCTCCTCCAGCATGAATGCAGAATAATGGCGGTCTTTTACCACTCGCTCGCAACGGCACAATCGAAGACCAAGAAGGTATTTTTGAAGTACCTATAATAATATTAGCCAATTGGTGGATGGTCGCATCTTTCAACAAGATAGTAGGTGGTAAATTGAATCCAAATTCTTTCGCTATTTTCCCCATTAACCTGACTGCCTGTAGGGATTTCCCACCTATATCAAAAAAATTGTCATTGGTACTAATCGTCGAAAGACCCAATATACCTTCCCAAATCTTAGTTAACTTTAACTCAATCTCGTTTTTAGGAGGAACATATCTGGCAGATAATTCTTTGGAGTGTCTAAGGTTATTTTTGCTTAGGCTATTTATTTTTTGATTTCTTACGGGGTCTGCGATATTTTTCATCAACTTATCTAAACTCCTCTCCCCTGTATTGATTGTTGTATCCACTAAGCTTTCTAAAGAATTGGCAAACCAATTAATGGCGTTCGCGGATACATTTTTTTCATCGTACCGCAATGTAAACTCATATGATTGAGATGGCTTGATAATCAGCGTTAATGGATAAGTTGTGGTTAAGCCGCCTTGGAATTCTTTAACTTCTACCTCCCCACTTTTGAGCTCTTCCCAAGGGAAATTTTCAAAAACTAAAAGTGTATCAAAAAGGGTAGCCTCTTTAGCATCAACCCAATTGAGGATTTGATTGATGGTGTTATGCTCAAACGCAATACTTTTCCCTTGTATTATTTGCTGTTTCTTTAACCAATCTAAAAAAGAAGTTTCAGGTGCTAAGGTCATTTGTACTGGCAGAACATTCATAAATAATCCTGCCATATATTCAATATTTGGTATTGGGATAGAACGTCCTGAAACAGTAACGCCAAAAGTAGCCGTTTCTGAATTCATATACTTATTAATCAATAAGCTCCAGAGACCTTTTATAATGGTACCAATGGTTAATCGATGTTGTTGAGCAAAGGTTTTTAATGCTACTGTCTGTTCAGCAGAAATAGTGAATACAAAATTTTTGAAGTTTGATTCTTCTTGATTTATTTTGTTAAAAAGTACAGAAGTTTGATTCTTTTTTATGGCATTATTCCAAAAAAGTTTGGCATCGGCTTCGTTCTGTTTGTGCACCCAATTCAAATAGGTTTTATAAGGAGGTATCGCCTTTAGATGAGGGGGTATTCTATTATGATGTAAATCATTATAAAAAGAAAAGACATCCTTGATAATATTAGATGCTGACCACCCGTCCAAAAGTAAATGGTGACAATTCCATAGTAAAATATACCTAGTTTCCTTTTGTTTGATTAACAAAATTTCAGAGACGGAAACTTTGGATAAATTAATAGAGTGTTTCCCCTTTATAGCATTCAAATTTTGCTCAAATTCAACTTTCGATAAATCCGCCCAATCCAACACTTCTATAGGTAATTTGGCTTCTTTATGAATGACTTGTACTGGTTTTTCAAGTTTTTTCCAATGCACCGAAGTTCTTAAAGCAGCGTGCCTTTGGACAATACTTTGCCAAGACTCTTTTAAGAGAACAACATCTAAATCGCCTTCTAAAACCAATTTAACCTGAAGAATCCCTTCATCTTTTGTTGCTTTCAAATGATGAAAGAGAAATGCTTTTTGCATCACGGTCAAGGGTAATATAGATTCAATTTTCGTTTTCTGCATAGCTATCATATCGACAATGCTTTATTCTAATAAGTCCATCAGGTTATCTAAATCCGCTTGATTTAAACCTGCTTCTGGAAAATCAGATGGTGTATAATTTACTTCTTTGTTATCAATACAATGATCAATGATTAATGCTAAATGATTCTCAAAATCCTTTTGTAAAGCATTAATGGTAGTTGAATGATGAAAAGACTTGCTATAACTCCAATGAGCATATAGTTTGTCACCATTTATGTAGGTATTAATTTCTAGTAAATAATTTCGTTCACTATTTGGATGCCGTAAACCTGTACTTATAGGACTGAGTTCTCCAAAGTTTGTCGCCGGCTGGCTGGTTTTATTTCCTAGATAATTAAAGACAATCTGTGGTTGATGGGCTAGTGCTGCTTTGGATAAATATCTAAGCGCTCCGTAGCCTAAACCTCCATTTGGTACTTGTCTAATTTTTTCTTTGGTCAACTTGATAGTCGTTGCCCAATCTGCTGACTTATCCCATTTAAATCTTAGGGGGAAATAAGAGGTCAACCAGCCTACTGTTTCTGAAGGACTCATTTCTTTAATGGTCTTTCGACCATAAAGCTCTAGTCCTAGACAAACTTCTTCTGCATCAGTCCACTTGCCAAGCGTTGCTACAAGTGCTGTTAAGATTAATTCCTCTATTTTAGTTTGATAAGTCGAATTAATTTCTGGAGACAATAATTTTTCCGCTATGATTAATTCGGAGGTTAATAAAACGACTTTCGATTCGACAATGGGTAAATTAGAACTAATATCGGTTGGGAAAGGAATGGTTGAGGCTATTTGGTTTTGCCAGAAAGGTAATTCTGAATCGAAAAATCCTTTTTGGGTAATGGCCACTAAATGCTTACTCCATTCTTGGATACTAATATAGTTATGTACGAGAATATTTTCATCTCGTTGTGCAATATTTTTAGAAATATTTATAAAATCATTAATTAATATCGTTATCGAGACACTATCGACCAGTAAATGGTGTGCTATAAAAGCAATAGTGACGGTTGGTTGGTTGGCGACTTTAAAGTAATAACATTGGAAAAGTCTAGGGATATGAAGGTCAAATTTTGTTTGAGCATCGGCTAATATTCCATCGATTTCAGCAGTATCTTTAACAGATACTACTTCAAAGGCATTTATTTTATCTGCCTCGCAGATGGCGCCTTTCCATCCGTTATCTTCGTAGTCGAAGACCAATCTCAATCCATCATATCGTTCTACCAATTGTTGGATAGCTTTTGACGCAATAGATTCCTTTAATTCAAAGTTAGGTTTTAATAATAGTCCTTGATTCCAAAATTGAGGAGCGCTTTTATGATTTTCAAAAAACCAATGTTGAATCGGTGTCAAAGGAAAAGCCTTATCCGTCGATTTCGTAGACGCCATTTTTAGAGAATCCATTGTAGGCGTGGTTACAAAAAGTGCTAGTTCTGCAATGGTTTGATATTCAAAAATTTGATTGGCAACCAAATTCATCCCTTGTTGGCGTGCCTTAGCAATAATTTGGATACTCAAAATAGAATCCCCTCCAATTTCGAAGAAATTATCATGGATATTAATAGGGGCAAAATTTAAAATCTCTTCCCATATCTTAATTAATTTTTCTTCTACTAAAGAACTTGGTTTGGGATTATTTGCAGTGTTGTTAGTCTTTTCTGTTTTAGTTTTTTGAAATATGTCTTTGAGGGCTAAACGATTTATTTTTCCATTTGGAAGTCTGGGGAATTCAGCGAGCTGAATAAAATTATTTGGCACCATATAGCTAGGTAACCGTTTTTTACTATAGGACTTTAAATTAGAGGTATCTCCTTGTACATAAGCAATTAATTTTGTTTGTTTTTGCTGCTCTACAGAACCGCTATCTCCAGTCAATTGCTTTAATTGTAGCGTCAATAACTCGAGTTGAGCCATAGATAATTTTTGAACACGCTCTTGTAATATTTGATTCATTATTTTATCGCTTTTATTACAATCATAGAATCCGCCCACCAAGTATCTTTTACATCAATTGGCATCGTTAGTGGAACCACTTGTAAAGAAATAGTGGAAAAATGAGCAAACAATGCTTGTTGGTGCGCTCGCCCCATAGTAGCGATTTCGTTGGTGAAATAGGTGAATACGCCGCCCTCATTTAGGTGAGCAGCAGCGGTTGCAAAGAAATGCTCCGCAAAGGTTACGCGCCCATTCACATACTTCATATATTCTTCTTCATTCAAGGGATAAGTATGAAAAAAAATACCATCATATTTACCCAATGAATCTATGGTATCTTGCCATAAACCATGTACTAACTCAATCTGTTGATTTGGATAATTGGTTTTCCATTGATGATATTTTTCAACCACATAATCATTACATTCAATGATTGTGTGAGATTTTATACCTTGCTTTTGAAGCATACTCGCAGAAATCCCTAAACCAAAACCAATTTCTAATACTTCACCATGTGCTTCTGTCACTACCTCCGCCATTTTTTCCATCAAGGGTATTTGCCAATCTTCCATTATCTCTTCGTCTGCTAGTTTTTTTTGTACTCGGTCTGATAAAACATTCACCGTCTCACCAGAAACAAAATTGGCAGCTTGTTCATTCAGTATGTGCAAATCATCTACAAACTCTTTTATTGCTCGGTTTATTAATGCACTGCGTTGGTAGTCATTTGGGGGCTTGATGAATTGCTCATCATTGATGGTCAAACTTACTTCTAGCTGTGAAGTTCTCTTTAGTCTTCTCATAGCTTTATGGATAATTTTAAAGGATAATAAATGCTTTGGCTTAAATAAATTATGCGTTTAATGCGGTTAACATCAAGGCTATTTTTTCAGCGGGTAGTGATTCTACTGTTTGCAATAATTGCTTTGCAGTAGTCGCATCTACCTTTGCTAATAAAGTCATTAATTCGTCCCCGTTTTCTTGTTTAGCTATCGATTCTTGATGAATCATAACAACCGATTCTTGTACTTCTGGATGTTGTTTAATTATTTCTCGAATCTCTTCTAACTCTATTCGATATCCTCTGATTTTGACTTGAAAATCTTTTCGACCCAAAAAATCAATTGTTCCATCTGCTCTATATTTACCTAAATCTCCTGTTTTATAAAGTAGGTCCGATGTATCGCTTGAAAAAGGGTTAGGAATAAATCTTTCTTCAGTCAAAACTGGACGATTCCAATAGCCATTGGTAATTCCAGTACCCCCTACATAAATTTCTCCACTAATGCCAATTGGAACGGGTTGTAAATAATCATCGAGTAGATAAACTTGTGTATTGGGAATTGGTCTGCCTATCGGGATTAGCTTAGTCGAATCTTCCTGTTTAATTTCGTGTGCAATGCACCAGACACTAGCCTCAGTGGGGCCATATTCGTTGTACATTTTTACTTTTTCTTCCCCAAATTTTGCAAAATGTTGTCGACATAAGGTCGCAGAACAAACCTCTCCTGCAACGACTACCGTAGTCAAGGTTTGCAACTGTTGCTTAGGTATATGTTGTAATAATAAAGTATAAAGAGACGGAACTAATAGGGTATGAGTGACCGATTGCTTAGCCACTAATGCTCCTAAGGCGACTAAATCTTGTTCAATTCTATAGATTGGTAACACTAGTTTACCTCCTGTACAGAGTGTCCAGAAGATACCCACAATAGAACTATCAAAAGCAAAAGAGGATAATAGTAAAAATGAGGTTGGCGATTCAGGATAAAAATGTGCCCGAATACAAGTTGAATGAATTAAATTTTTATGTGTTACGACTACACCCTTTGGTTTACCTGTACTACCAGAAGTGTAAATCATATAAGCTATATTACTTTCTTTGACCTTTTGGAAAGAAGTCTTCGCAATAGTATAATCTAGAGCAGTTGCTATAGCAATACACTTAACTGACGCTTCTGTGAAATTTTCCACCGAAGTGTTTTGCATTAAAATAGTAGAAAGTTTAGCATCTTTTGCTATAAAAGCTAGTCGTTCCTGCGGATATTCTGGGTCAAGTGGCACATATGCTTTTCCTGCTTTTAGAATTCCGACAAGACCAATTATCATTTCTAAAGAACGAGCTGCATACAATCCAACAAAGGTATTTGCATTACCTTCTAAATCAATTAAATACCTTGCTACTTTATTCGCTTTTTCATTTAGCATTTGATAGGTCAATGACTCATTCTCAAAAACTAAAGCAATTTGATTTGGCTTTTCGTTCGCTTGTTTTTCTATCAGTTGGTGAATATTTGAAATATTCATCGTGTCCAAATTAGATTCATTCCAAGTTGATAGGACTAATTGCTTTTCTGCTTTTGGTAAAATGTTTAACCGACTTATTCTTTGAGTAGGATTGGAAACAATTGATTCTAATAAAGCTTGGAAATGTCCCTGAACTCGTTGGATAGTTGATGCTTCAAACAAATCAGCAGCATATTCGAAAGTGGTCGAAAGCGTACCTTTATCTACTGAAACATATAGTGTAAAATCGAATTTGGCTACTCCAAAATCAAACGGTGTATGTTTAATACTCAACTCTTTGCCAAAAGACGGTGTAGGTGGCACTTCATGGAATAAAAACATCACCTGAAAAATAGGACTAGTACTTAACTGGCGTTGTGGTTTTAGTTTTTTGACCAAAGTTTCAAATGGCGTATTTTTATTAGAAAAAGCGTCTAAAGTAGTTGTTCTTACTTCCGCTAATAAATCCAAAAACATGGGTTCATCAGATAAATCAGAGCGTAAAACTAGTGTATCATTAAAAAATCCTATCAATCGCTCAAATTCAACTTGGTCTCTATTTGTGATAGGCGTCCCTACTAATAAATCAGTTTGTTGAGTATATCGATATAGTAAAACCTTAAAAGCAGTTAATAACAAAACAAAAAGCGTGACATTGGCTTGTTTTGCCGTTGCATTTAGTTGTTGAAATAACTCAATCGGAAGGTCTTTTCTATGGTATGCTCCTTTATAAGACGGTCTAACAGGACGAAAATGGTCCGTTGGTAAATTTAGAACAGGTAAATCTCCTGCGAGTTTTTTTTCCCAATAAGCTAACGATTTAGTATAATCTTGTTTGGTTCTCCAGTTCGAAAAATCAATATATTGCAATGTTAAAGGCGCTAAAGTATTCTCCGTTTTATAACAAAAATGGTTATATAAAATAGATAGTTCTTCTCGTAAAATTTGCATAGACCACTTATCCGTAATGATATGATGCATATTCAACACCAATAAGTGATGCTCTTCTTCTAATTGAATTAAAGATATATTGAATAAGGGCCCTTTTTCTAAATCAAAAGGCTGGTTAGCCATAGCTATTGCTAGCCGATTTGCGGCTGTTTCTTTTTCTAAATGAGGTAAGTGACGTAAATCTTCCATTTGAATTGGAATAAGGACCTTTTCCTCAATTTTTTGGATAGCTTTTCCATTCTCAATAGAAAAAGTAGTGCGTAAAACGGAATGACGTTCCGTAATTTTCTGGAAGCATTTAATTAAAACAGCAGTATCTAAACGACCATTAAATCTATAGGCATCTGCATAGTTATAAAAAGGATTTTCAGGCTGTAACTGTTGGAGAAACCATAACCGTTGTTGACCTGAAGACAGACCTCCAGCAAGGCGCTCTGATGCTTCTACTGTTTCGTTTGTATCCTTCGTTTTATTTTTTCTATTTTTCCAACGCGACAATAAAGATGACTTTTTCATGCTGGAACTTTTATTATATGTCATGGATAATTTATTGATAACATCTTCTTTTTCTATTTATATTAGGGCGAACGAAAAGTCAAAATCGTAATATATAACTCATTGAAAAACTGACGGTCGATGTTTGAAGTGGCTATCCGTCTAACGTTGTAAATGATTGGTATTTAGTAACTTACATTTTTACTTGTAAACTATTGATACCCAATTAAAACTTTGCGTCTTCGCGTCTTTGCGTGCGTAAAAAAATACAAGCTTAGAAGGATAGCCTGTCTAAATTTTATTGTCCTGATAACCAATGTTTTACGAACTTGACGTCGAAAAAAGTTATTGGCAGCCCATCCGCATTGCGATTCACCCGTATACGGGTTCATCCCAATAAGCAAAAAGAATTTTTTCCTAGTCAAAACCGCAAACCATTGATTATCAGTTAAATAAATTTTTATACATACTCTAAGAAGTAACGGAGTTATTAATCCTGTTTTGCATTTACTGGAAAATTACTTTT
>CAYMSC010000169.1:5286-11653 GCA_964392805.1 uncultured Saprospiraceae bacterium | reverse complement strand
ATAAACTTCAAAAATAATTCATTACCGTACACTTTTTACTAAATCACGCACTTCGCTACGCTACGTGCGAGTAAAGAGGATTTGGGGGGTGAGCAAAAAATAAGTGTGTAGGAAATAAATAAACTATGTCAATGTCCAATATTTAACAATTTATCATCCAACCATTAATCTATAGTAACGAACTAGGCAAAGGCTAAAGGTGTAAGCTTTATTTACAAACGCCTCACCATTTCCAAATCCCTATTGGCTTCTACTGTCATGCCTAATGATTGGTAAGTATTCGCACGACTATTATAATATCGTTTGTCCGTAGGCTTAATTTGAATGGCTTGTGTATAAGCAGGAATAGCCGATTTCGCATCCCCACTATTTTGATGACTCAATCCTAAAATAAACCAATTCTCTGCTGTTCCTTGGTTATTCATTAAGAATTTTTCTAAATCAGGTATCGCTTTAGTATATTTATTTTGGCTAAAAAAAATCAATCCTCGATTCAAATAACCATTGGCATTTTCAGTATCTAAACCCAGTCCTTTATTAATATCTACTAAAGCCAACTCAAACTTCCCTTGAGCGGCAAAGGCCGCCCCTCGATTGATTAGCATTTCCCCAAATGGTTCTGGCAGACTAATACCTATATTATATTTTTCAATAGCTTTTTCGACTTGCCCCATATCAAAATAGGTCTTTCCCATACTAGAATATAGCTGATTGTTATCTGGTGCAATAGTAATGGCTTGTTGATAATCACTTATCGCCTTATTATATTGTTTTGTATCCTGATAATAATCTGCTCGATTGGCCAATGGCGTAACTGCATTCTTGTCATATTTTATGGCTTTAGTCCACAAGGTTTCCCCATTTTTCCAGATTTTATTTTGTTGCCAAGTTAAGTAGCCAAACAGTAATAAATAAGCCCCGATACCAAAAGGTAATAGCTTTCCTACTGATTTATTATTTGACATCAATTGCTGACAAGTATAAGCTACCCCAATAAACAAGCCCAAGTATGGAATATAAGTAAATCGGTCCGCTAAGAAGCCTTGACCTGCCCCTAAAATCTGTAAAACAAAAAATACATTGAATGTAAAGAAGGCAAAAGAAAATACCAATACTCGATAATCTTTTTTGAAAGCATAAAATACAGCGCTTACTAATAAGATAGAAATTGCCGTAGCTACATAAAAGGATGCACTAAGGTTTTCTGGGTAGGGATAAAGTGGAGACATTTCATAAGGAAAAATGAATTTTACTAAATACGTCAAATAAGAATAACCTCCAATGGAAAGACGCTCTACGAAGGAAAAAGCTATCTCTTCTTCAAGAGAACCTTCTTGTTTTAATAAAAAAACACCAATTCCTCCTATCAATAAAGATAAGGCAAAATAGGGAATTTTTTCTGTTATTAAATTCCATTTTAATGGTCTTTTAAACCAATAATCTATCGCCAGAAAAGAAAGAGGTAAGGCAACAGCTTGTATCTTCGATAATAGAGATAAAATAAAAAGTGCTAATATCGACCAATATATTTTCTGCTGCTTTTGTTTGGCCGTACTATATCGAATATATTGAAAAATTGCCCCTAAATAAAAAGCTCCATACAATACATCTTTCCGCTCGGTAATCCAAGTAACTGACTCTACACGCATAGGGTGAATCGCAAATAATAGGGCAACTATAATTGCTGTATTGGTAGTCAATTTTAAACCTAATGCAATTCGATAAACTAGAAAGATACAAACTAAATGCAGCAATAAATTATTAAAATGAAAGACCATAGGGTTTAAACCAAAAATTGCCTTTTCAATGGCGAAAGTTAAAATGGTCAATGGATTATAATTTCCTATCACCGTACTAGAAAAAATACCTTTTATACTTGCCCAATCAAAGCTCCTTAAATTTGGATTATTCAAAATATTTAAAGGGTCATCCCAATTGACAAAATCATGATTTAAGACTGGGCTGAATAAGCCAAAGGTGAGTACTAAAATTCCTAAAATGGGCAATAATACGGCTTTATTTTTCCAAAAAGATTTACTTTTTGGGGCAGTAGGTTGACGTTTTTTTTTGGGGGTCTTTTTCTTTCGATTAGCCATCTTATTTTTTCATGGTTACTTATTCAATAAGGTCATACGGATTTTGAATAAAATAAGATACTTTAATTAACTACATAATATAATGCTGCCGAATCAATTCTTCTAAAGTAGCTTCCCGAATGTGCAGTACAATCCCCTTAAAATGTAAATCTTTGTCAACCATTGCATGATTAAAATCCACCTTAACAAAATCATTGCTAATCTCCAATATTTTTCCATTATGTCGCAAACCACCGTCATCGGTTACATTGACTAAATTTCCCGCTTTCAGGTAATCATCGGGAATATCGCTTGCTCTTTTGAAATCTGCTATTGGTAATTTTAATACATTCAAGGCATTAAAAGGGCCATAAGCATCTACCGCTTTTAGAATAAACTCAAAACTATCGTCTGAACTTAGCCCATATAATTGGGCTTCAAAACTCTTGAGTAATTTACCCGTCCCAAATAGAAAAATAAATGGATAACGGGCATCCATTCGCTCTAATAAAGTGCCTGCTCCATTACTTTCTCTTAATTCGTAGGCTAGTGTTACTACCGTATTTTCAGCAATCGTTAATTTCATTTGAGTTTAACAAATATTATGACAATTTTGTTGGAAGGAAACAGTTTAATAATAAATCAAATTTATGAAAAAACATATTTTAGCCATTCCGGGCAGCGTCCGAAAAGCTTCTGTTAATCGAGCAATATTAAAATTCATCAAACACACTTTTCAAGAAGTATTAGTTGTTGAAATTTATGATAAAGTGGACCAACTGCCTATTTTTAATCCCGATTTAGAAGGGGATTTATTGCCCAATATCGTCAAAGAATTACAACATAAAATTGCCACCGCAGACGGCATCCTTATCAGTACCCCTGAATATGTATTTAGCTTACCGGGCAATCTAAAAAATTTACTCGAATGGCAGGTCTCCACTACCCTATTGTCCAAAAAGCCTGTTGCGGTAATTGTGGCTGCAGCATCTGGCAAACATGCTTTTCAATCATTGGATTTGGTACTGTCTACCATTACGGACAGTCCTATTCAAGAAGATTTGAAATTACTATTACAAGGGATTGGTAAAAAGGTTGATGATAAGGGAAGGATAACGGACGAGGTGGTTCAATCAGCGCTTCAGAAATTGGGGAAGGCTTTTCTAGAGCAATTGAATTAAACTTATAGTTTTTCATTCTCAACTATATCTTTTAATGCCCAGATAAACGTTTCGTTTGAAGTTTGATAACAGGTAAATCTTCTAGTCGATAATTCTCTAACCCTAACACTCTTTTTAATAATGCAGGTATCAGACTTAGAATATTTTCTTTGATAATTTTTTCATATTGATTCCCTTCTTGTTTCTTATTAGATGTTTTACGTTTTGCCATTGATTCATTTTTCTACCACAAAACTAACAAACACATTTTGTATTAAAAATTAATTACATTCCATTTTTAAAATACATATTGTTTATTTTTATTATGAGTATTGGTCGAAAAAATTCGATTTTCCACTGAATATTCCCTACTTTTGTAATCGGACAAATACAGAAATTTAGACTTAAATCTTTTCTATGAGGGCAAGAAATTTTAAATATCAATTTTTTTAGGTATCTTTCTTGCTAAATTTAATGAGAATGGTAGTGTTTGAAATGTAAACACACATTTCGCTAAGACTAACACCTACTACATAACTACATCAGTAATTTAAAGGGTAAACCAACTATACCATTGTTTAATACGGAGTTTTCTTGTGCCAAAAGCCTATCGTACTGCAATCCAATAGTTAATCCTTTTATTATTGACCATTTTACACTTTAAATGGCTACAAACAAAAAAAAGAAACCGAGACAAATGTCTCTTAAATTCGATGTTATAGATGAGCGAGTTCCCAAAATATTGGGTATTTTCTGCTGGTTCATCGCCTTTTATCTATTCATCGCTTTCACTTCTTACCTGTTTACCTGGCAAGAAGACCAAGACCGTGTTTTACGGTTTTCTTGGTCCTTATTCACCCAGAGTGATTTGCAAATGGCGAATTGGTTAGGTCGTCTTGGGGCTATTGTCTCCAATATGTTTTTCTATTGGGGTTTTGGTATTCCTTCCTTTATATTTGTCTTCCTTCTATTTAGTGCAGGAAAAGCTTTAATCAAGGGCATTCCACTCAAAAAATTCTATAGTACGTTTAAATACTCCTTAGTTATTTTACTATTATTAGCCATTTTTTTTGAAGTTATCATGCCTACATCAGCATTTCCTTGGGGTGGCACTTTTGGAGCGGGGGTCTATACTTGGCTCTTTAATTTTGTTGGGACAATTGGCATTTTTCTCTTTTTTGCTTTTTCCATTTTTGGAATTATCACTTGGATGTTTAATCCTAATTATGAGGAGTTGACTTATGAAAAAGCAATGTATGAAACTAAATTATACGCTAAAGAAGTGATGAATGGTCGTGCTAGAAAACGCCCGCCTGTCAACCCCGAAGTAGCGCTTGCTCCTGCCACTGGGCTTCGTCCTAAAAAAGATAAAAACGGATTTACCACCCCTAATCGAAATAAAGAAAATGGAAAAAAGGAAAATGGACAAAAATCTTTAGCCGTAGGTGCTTCTAAAGAAGCTCCCGCTTTACCAAATGAACCTATTCCACAAGGTAGCCAATTGGCTTTTGGACTTCAAAATAAAAAACGTCAAAAACCTGCTTCACTAACAACTGATTCAGAATTAGAAATTAACACGCCTAAACCAGAAGCAGTTCCTCCTCCTCCCAAAGCACCTAAGAAAGAATTGCTTAAAGACCCAGAAATTAATCCTAATGCCATTCCAAAGCCTGTGCTTTCGGTGGAAAAAGATAATAAACAGCACTTAGAACCTTATGACCCGACTTTAGATTTGTCTTCTTATGAAAATCCTGTGGTTGCTTTATTAAAAGATTATGATGACCAGAAGATTGAAATTGATAGAGCAGAACTAGAACAAAATAAGGACCAAATTATTGAGACACTACTCAATTATAAAATTGAAATTATTAAAATTCGGGCAACCGTCGGTCCTACTGTGACGCTCTATGAAATTGTTCCTGCCCCCGGTGTTAGAATTTCTAAAATCAAAAACCTCGAAGATGATATTGCCCTCAGTTTATCTGCTTTGGGTATTCGGATTATAGCTCCTATCCCTGGTCGTGGTACGATTGGTATTGAAGTTCCGAATAAGAAAAAACAAATCGTTTCCCTGAAAGAAGTTTTAATTTCAGAAAAATTTAAGCGGGCAAAAATGGATTTGCCAATTGCCTTAGGGAAAACCATTAATAATGAAGTCTTCGTAGCTGATTTAGCTAAAATGCCTCACTTGTTGGTCGCTGGTGCTACAGGACAAGGTAAGTCGGTTGGTATTAATACGATTATCAATTCTATTTTATATAAAAAGCACCCTTCCCAAGTTAAGTTGGTGTTGGTGGATCCTAAAAAAGTAGAATTATTTCCGTACGCTAAATTAGAAAATCACTTTTTGGCCTATCTACCAAATCAAGATGAGCCAATTACTACCGAGACTAATAAAGTGGTCCATACCTTAAATTCGCTTTGTATCGAAATGGACCAGCGATATGATTTATTGAAAAAAGCACATGCAAGAAATATTCGCGAGTATAATGACAAATTTGTCAATCGTCGCTTAAACCCCGAAAAAGGACACCGTTTTTTACCATTCATTGTCTTAATCATTGATGAGTTCGCCGATTTGATTATGACAGCAGGTAAAGAAATTGAATTGCCGATTGGTCGTCTCGCACAATTGGCTCGAGCGATTGGTATTCACTTAATTATTGCGACTCAAAGACCATCGGTTAATATTATTACGGGGGTCATCAAAGCCAATTTCCCTGCTCGTTTGGCCTTTAAAGTAACGTCAAAAATTGACTCCCGAACCATCTTAGATGGTGGTGGTGCAGATCAATTGATTGGTCGAGGAGATATGCTTTTATCTGTGGGTGGCGATACCGTCCGACTGCAATGTGCATTCGTAGATACGCCAGAAGTAGAAAGAGTCATTGATTTTATTGCTAGTCAACAAGGCTACCCTGTTCCACACTTTCTCCCTGAATTTCACGGAGATGATGAAGAACATGCTAGACCGGGGCAATTCAAATTATCCGAATTGGATGATAATTTTGAAGATGCTGCTCGATTGGTGGTCTCGAATCAACATGGCTCAACTTCCATGATACAAAGGCGGTTAAAATTAGGCTATAATAGAGCAGGTAGAATCATGGACCAAATGGAGCAATTAGGCAT
>CAYMSC010000169.1:0-5186 GCA_964392805.1 uncultured Saprospiraceae bacterium | reverse complement strand
AATTAGGCTATAATAGAGCAGGTAGAATCATGGACCAAATGGAGCAATTAGGCATCGTCGGTCCAAGTGAAGGGAGTAAACCTAGAGAAGTATTGATGTATGACGAGCGAGAATTAGAACGGTTTTTAGAGGATATTAAAAAGAAAAAGAATAAATAATTTGGTGGTAATTTTTAAATGGTGAGTGATAAATCACTGTTAATTTTAGAGAAATTTATTCAAAATCAAAAAGCCCGACCAGATTAATCCGGTCGGGCTTTTTGATTGTTCACGCTATGGAAGATTTTAAATTTTGCCCTTAAAAACGTTCCTCCTTATTTAGAAATTTACAATTATACAAATCCACTCACAATTTATAACTAACCACTTATAATTTACCACTTAACAACTCATAACTCACCACTAAAACGGAATATCCTCATCATTCATCCGAGAAGGCAAGCTGATAATATTTTGGTCGGGTGACGCAGTTCCTCCCCCACCCTCTCCGGGTAAATCACCAAAGCCCATATCTTCCATCTCCGTAAATTTGGCGTATTTATCAATGAATTTTAATTTCACGGTGCCTAATGCGCCATTTCTATGCTTGGCGATAATGACTTCACCAACACCTTTCAAAGATTGGCCTTCTTCATCTTCCAAAATTTGGTAATATTCTGGTCGATAGATGAAGGAAACGATGTCCGCATCCTGCTCAATTGCTCCTGAGTTATGGATAATAAAGTTATTAGCGACAAAATTATGTTCCTTTTCTACATGAATATCGTAAGTCATTTCTTTACCAATATGGGTAATAGTCTTAATCTTTTCCCATTTAATATCACTAGTGGCTAAGTCTTTCAAATCAGTTACTTCTAGCACCTTAGCTACTCGATTTAGGCGTTCTCTTGATAAGTTACTTTTGTATAATGCACTACCACAATAGTTGGTATCAATCGCAGCTTGGAAACTTCTTTCCGTAAAGCCTTTTTCTTTTTTAAGTATTTTAATTTTATTCCAAATAGACTTAGCAATGATGTCCGTATTAGTATTTTGTTTAACATCCACTAATGACGCAGCTAATTCAGTCAACTTATCATTTTTACTACCAAAAACACCAATCTTTTGAGCAAATTTCAGGATATTTTCCTTGCCCGTAACATTTAAGTGATAAACAGGCTTATAATCTGCTTTTGTCGTTTTTTGAATGGAACAATGAATAGAAAATCTTAATAATAAAGATTTAATACCATTCACTAATTTCCAAGAATTAGAAGCATAATGAAGTTTGGAGGAACCTTTACTTTTACGAATATATACCCCTCCGTCCGTAGACCATAAATGTTGTAAAAATAAAGCAATTTGTTGATTGTTACTTTTGAAAATAGTTGAAGGAACTGTCTTTTCAAAAGACCTAGCCTTTTCTAAACCAACTTTAATCAGCAAATTAGAAAAAGGATGTCTAACGCCATGCGTCAAATGATAAGGACTTGGTAAATAAACATGATAACAATTTTTAGAATTACTATCTTTTACTCTTCTTGGCGTTATATTCCATAAATCTTTCGCACATTTTTCAACAATGTCCAATGAGGCTGCTTCCTGACTCGTATAATGTATAGGTTGTCTGGCTACATAACAACCATCACCAATCATATGTGCTAATAAAATTATTTCTTCGTCTTTTAAATCACTTTTCGATTGGCTTGTCAAACTCCGAGAAGTTGCAACATAATCTCCTTCTTTTAAATCCACTAACTGTTGCCAACCATCAATGGTATAAAAAGGGTGATTTAAACTAGTTCTAATTTTAAATCCTGATTGAGTCTCTACTTCAAAAATTTCTTTTTCTCCAGTTTCCCAAACATCTAAACAAGTGGAAGCTTGTAATTTATATTGCTTGTTCATCGCCATGACCTTAAATCCATTCTTTCCTAGCAATGCTTTGACTGGTTTATATTCACCAGTAGCAGGTAAGTAAATCTCGGTATCGCCTGTGATACATTCCCGCAAATCGGATAATTGTGGTCGCTTCATACCTCCCCTAGTTTCTACCGCCCGACTCAACTGCGATAAAGCAATTACAGGTACATTTAATTCCTTAGCTAGCCCTTTCAGCCCCCGCGAAATCGACGAAATTTCTTGTTCCCGATTTCCTTTATTCTCTCCTCCTCCTGTCATCAGTTGCAGGTAGTCAATGATTATCATTTGAATATCATGCTGCATCTTCAAACGACGACACTTTGCTCTTAATTCAAAAATATTGATACCGGGCGTATCATCAATAAAAATCGGCACTTCACTCATTTTTTCAATCACTCCTTGTAACTGTTGCCACTCAAAATCTTCTAATTGTCCACTCCGCAATTTACTACCAGAAATTTCTGCTTCTAAGGAAATTAATCGGTTGACTAACTGGACATTTGACATCTCCAAGGAAAAGAAAGCGACACCTTTTCCGAAGTCCATAGCGGCGTTTTTGGCTAATGCCAAAGTCAAGGATGTATTATGAGTCACGGTCATATCCTCTAATAAAAAGAGGTGATTGCCGTCAATTTCAAAACCATAATAATCATCCACTTTATCATATTCCACTTGAATACTCGTTACTTGCCAGTTAACAGGACTTTTCCAAGGATTTGGTTGCTTACGCTTAATTTTTATAGGAATTCGGTCAACATCACCATAGATTCTTAATCTATAAACGGTCGTTTCATAACCAATAGAAGCAATACTTGCTTTTTTAGATTTAAATGAAGTTCTAAAACCCAACGAATCGCATAAAAATTTAATATCTCTAGCTAAACGTTCATTCTTCTGCGCAATCTCTAAACCATTGGATTGCACTAAATAATGTCCATCACTATCAATTAATCCAGCTAATAATTCCAATCTATTTTGGGTAGAATTAACTAAATAATTATTTGGAATATGTTTATTATTTAATACACCAATATTTCGTAATTCCACTTTTAAAGAGTAGCCTTTTTTACCTGTATGACCTCCTGTAATTCCATATCGAGGACATTTCTTGGGATTTCCCTCATATTGCTTTAATTGAAACCCAAGCGTATCAGCATATTGTTGTAAATAAACAACTACTTCTTCACCCTTATTAGAAATTTCATTTTTACTAGAAGTACCATCTCCTAACCATAGACCTAAAAAATAAGGGGGTAATGGAAGTTGCTTTTCTGCAAATTC
This sequence comes from uncultured Saprospiraceae bacterium, assembly GCA_964392805.1. GTDB lineage: Bacteria > Bacteroidota > Bacteroidia > Chitinophagales > Saprospiraceae > JAFMDF01. Next base: position 2,004 of record CAYMSC010000169.1, on the reverse strand, counting down.
TACGGCTACTCGATACCCTTTATAATTAGATTTAAATTTTGTTGTTTTTTCCGAATATTCTTTGACATTAATATTTAAAATATCTCCTTGTTTGTGCGGGCCTTCGTTTCGACTTCTTTTCAGAGAAAGAATATGGCTTTCATTCACCCGATAATCTATCCCTTTATTTTGACGAACCCAATACATTCCTTCTCTTCCTCTAGCCAATGAAAGTACTTTTCTAGGGGTAGAGTCATCTCCCATCAATAAATCGCCAACTAATACATCTTCTACTTTTTTCAAAGAACCATCAAACATCAAAACTTTAGTTCCCTTACCGAGGCATTTTCCCATTCCTGGCCTAGCCGCCATAATAATCAAATCCGAAGGCTGCCAACCAGAGGTCATACGGTCCAAATCGGTAAATCCAGTTGGTACACCTGTCAACCCCGCTTCTCGCTTAGACAACTCTTCCAAAGCTTTCAACGCCTTTCCTGCCAAAGTCCCCATACTTTCATAACTCCGACTTAAGTTCTGTTGCGTGATGTCAAACAACCCTTGTTCCGCATCATCAAGCAGTTGGAAAACATCGGTGGTATCTTCGTAGGCATCTCGAATAATTTTTGTCGATACCCGAATTAATTCTCTTTGAATATGCTTTTGCGCAATCAAACGAGCATGGTATTCAATATTAGCGGCAGAAGCCACCCGATTGGTTAAGCCCACTAAATAATAAGGGCCACCTGCCATTTCTAATTCTCCTCCCTTCTTTAATTCCTCCGTAACGGTCAATAAATCAACTGGCTGAGATTTTTCAAATAATCTTAAAATTGCTTTATAAATAGCTTGGTGAGCATCCGAATAGAAACTTTCGGCACGTAAAATGTCTATGACAATAGCAATAGAATCTTTATCCAACATCAACGCACCTAACACCGCCTCTTCTAATGGGATAGCTTGAGGTTGTACCTTCCCTAGTACATAGCTAGATAGGTCTCCTTCATTCTTTTGAGGACGAAGATTTGGATTCCACTTCTTTGGTTTATTTTTATCGTTATTTGCCATTGTGCTTCTATGATTTATGGTATAGCTCTCTCTTACAAAAATACATTTTTAATTGATATTTTGGTTATTGTTGATGGAAAGTTAATATCCACCAAATGTTGGTAACTCTACCTTTTAATGTTGGTAACTATCTTAAAAGTCTTACTTCTCCACAATGTGACAGCATTAATTATGTATATTTAATTAACATATTAAAAAATAAAAGGTATAATTATTGCTAAATTCAGCGCATTTTAATGATTAAACGGTTTAAACATTAGCTTTATACACATACATAGACTTCAAAAAAAACGCCAGCATAACAATCCATTTTTTGATTGTGGAAAATCAGTTAATTGGTGGATATGTTTTCATATTTTTATTTTTATAAATTGTTTTTTCTCCTAAAAAAATTTGCCCACCAATATATAAAATTAATGCTTGAAAATAATAACAAAATTATTGAAATTTTATCAAAATATCAACTATTTGTTTTTAAATTAAAAAATAAAAACAAAAATCAACAAAGCCCCTTCTCCTTAAATCTTACTAACTTCGCAGCTTAATAAAAATAACTACCTGCTATGCAATATACCAACTACGATTTACAAGATACGATTGTCGCTTTAGCCACTCCTCCAGGCGTTGGTGCTATCGGTGTCATTCGTTTATCTGGAAAAGCAGCGATTGACATTGCGAATCGTGTATTTCATGGAAAAGACCTAAGCCAACAAGCTAGCCATACCATTCATTTTGGCACTATTCGAACCGATAAACAACAAGTCTTAGACGAAGTATTAATGTCGCTTTTTGTCGCCCCAAAATCTTATACCAAAGAAAATGTAGTGGAGGTTTCCTGTCACGGTTCTAATTATATTATCCAACAAATCATCCAATTATTTATTGAACAGGGAGCAAGAATGGCACAACCGGGAGAATTTACCCTACGTGCTTTTCTCAATGGCCAAATGGATTTATCGC
>CAYMSC010000168.1:0-11661 GCA_964392805.1 uncultured Saprospiraceae bacterium | reverse complement strand
GCAAACCTTTTTTTATTCTCACAAAAATCCGTGTGGAAATCAAATCCGTGTGGAAATCAAATCCGTGGGGAACAAACAAATGCCTTCTAAGCCTCCCAAATCACCGCCTCTTTTTCCTCATGCCACTTCCCTATTTTCTCCCCATAAGTCTCATTAATCGCCCCTCGTCTAATTTTCAAGGTAGGCGTTAATAATTGATTTTCAGGAGACCAAGGTTCATTAGCTACAACAATCGTAGAAATTCTTTCATGATTGTGCAATTGACTATTGATTCGCTTAATCTCTGATTGAAGATTTTCTGTAACTTTCGCTTTATCCGCTTTCAAACCTATTTCTGACAAACAGATCAAAGCAACAGGTTGAGGGATACCCAATCCAGCCACGCAAACTTGTTCGATGAAATCATTGTCACTAAAATGATCTTCGATAATAGTCGGGACGATGAATTTACCTTTAGTCGTTTTAAAAGCATCTTTCACTCGACCAACAATTTTCAAAAACCCTTCGTCATCAAACTTACCTTTATCTCCTGTGTGTAACCAGCCATCGACTAAAGTTTTAGCCGTTAATTCTGGTTCATTATAATAGCCCGTCATCATCCAAGGCATCTTCATTAATATTTCTCCCGTTTCTTCATGGATTTTACCTTCTGCATTTGGTAGCGGTTTACCCACTGTATTCGGTTTATGCTTATTCGCTGGCATCATCGTAAATCCACCCGCATTCTCTGTCATACCGTATACTTCTCTTAAGTTTAAGCCTAATTTTCTATACCATTGCTTTAAACTTTCTGGAGTAATGGAAGCACCCGTCAAACAAGTTTTGGCTTGATCTAGTCCTAAAGCTGTCAATAATTTCTTTTTGATGACCCCTGAAACAATCGGAATTTTTAATAATAAATCTAGTCGTTTTTGAGGCATTTTAGACAACACTCCTAATTGGAATTTTGTCCAAATTCGAGGTACTGCAAAAAAGAAGGTTGGTCTAGTATCCGCTAGATTTTTAGCAAAGGTGTCTAAAGTATCAGCAAAAGAAATGGACCCACCGCTACCTATTCCAGAAAGTTCGATAGCTACTCTTTCCGCTATATGGTTCAATGGTAAAAAAGAAAATAGCCGAGTATTAGGACCATCTTCTAAAGTTCCCATCACACTATTTATCTCTTCATTATTATTCAATAAAGCGGCGTTTTTATAAGAGTGCATCACCCCTTTAGGAGTCCCTGTTGTACCAGAAGTAAATAAGATAGTCCAGAGACTTTCAATATCTGGTTCTGGATAGCCCTCCATTGGGTCACTTTTTAACATTTCTTCCCAAGCTACACCTTGCGTCACTTTAGCATTACCAGGGTAGTCTGGAAAACGCATCACTTTTATACCTTCTATCAATCCCTTACTTTTCTTATCCCACTCATCCAATTTCCCAACAAATATAGCTTTACTATCACTCTTTTTTAAAACCAAAGACAATTGGTCACCTGCTAAACTTGCATATAAAGGCACAGAAACATATCCGCCCATCATAATCGCTAAATCAGCAATAATCCAATGGGCGCAATTTTTTGAAATCAAGGCAATATGGTCGCCTTTTTTCAAACCCATTCCCCTCATAGCAGTTACGAGTCTACGTGCTTTTTCGCCTACCTCTTTATACGTATAAGTAGTCCATGTATCGCCTTTAGGTTGACGTAAAAAAACATTATTGGGCGTATTCTTTTCCCAATCGTAAAACAAACCTGGTAGCGTTCTTAAATTTTCGTGAATTGACTTCATCTCCATCAAATATTTTCTAGTAAGTTTTTATTTAAAATTAAATTTGGCGTGAAGATATTATTTTTTTTGATTTATTTAAACCTTTAGTATTCCTGAAAAAGAAAAATCATTAATTTTCAGAGAAAAACTAAAACAAGCTTCTATTGAAAATCCGTCAATTTTAATTGACCATTAATAGCTTGCTGCACCAGATTTTCAAACTGTAAAAGTAATTTTTCATATCCTCCAATAGTAATAGAGAAGTCATTGTACCCATTAAAACTTTTTTGTTGGAGGGCATTCATTTCATTATCTTCGTCTATGGTCTGCCAAAAAATATCATAATTCTGTTGGAAATGGGCGATTTCTTCAGCAGTTTCCGCAGGTTTTGGAATTAACAAAAAAGATTCAGCAATAACAGTTTTTTCATCTTTGGGAAACATCGGTAAAACCATCAAATGGTCTTCCATAATTAGGAAGGAAGTATTTGGAAAAATAAGGTTAAATTGCTCCCGTTCAACCAATCGCCTCTACTCTGCATATTGTTGAGCAATAATTGCCAATTTTTCTTGGATAAGCGATTTGGGCAACCAATGTTTCCCAACCATAACCCCTTCAATTTTTCGAGCATTTTCAATAGCGTTCAATGGATTAGCAGATAGTAGCACTAAGTCGGCTGCTGCACCATTTTCAATCGTTCCATATTCCCCATTTGCGCCGAAGAAACTGGCTGGATTAACTGTTCCCGCTTGAAGTAATTTTGCATTAGAAAGACCTGCTTCACTCATGGCTTTTAGTTCATGGTGAATGGAAAACCCAGGAACATTAAAAACTTGAGGGGCGTCAGAACCTAATAAAAAGGTAACTCCTTTTTCATCCATTTTCTTTAAAATCTTTTTCCTAATATCAATAAAACGTTCCCATATTTCAGCATCATATGACTCACTTCCGATTAATTGCGTTTTATTTTGTCGCCAAGTAAAAAGGGTTTTAGGAGCCATATATTTCATTTCAGGTTCATTAGCCAATATTTCTGGAGCAGTTGGGGAAAACCAACGAGTAAATAAACTTTGAGTCGCTACAATTCCCACATTATTGGCTACGGTTTTATCTACCAATTCTGCTATTAAGTTCGGGTCTGCTAAATCTGTAAAATCAAAACCAAAAAATCCATTGGTAGTTGGGTCTACATTGGCGGAAGCAGGCACTAAGCCTTCCAAATATCCGTCAATATGGTCTACTGTTTGGTATTTGGCTGCAATCGCACGACGAATCCCTACTTCTACTGGCACATGCCCTGCATAGGGAATCCCTACTTCATTCGCCGTTTTTTCAACTGCATCCCAAACAGCTAATTTAATCCCAGGATGTATTTTTAAAAAGTCATATCCATCTTTTTGATACTGAGTAATTTTAGTAACTGCTGCTTCGGATGTTGGGATAGAATTTCCATTTAATGACGGACTTGAAGTATAAATTCTTGGTCCTAATATTTTACCATCCGCAACATCTTTTCTCAATCCTAAATGGTAGGGATTGCCCAACATCCCTCTAATATTAGTGATGCCCTGAGATAAATATAGGAATAAAGTTTCTTTTACTAAACGGTCATTCCCTTCATTTGCTACTGGAATATGTGCGTGCATTTCTGTCAATCCTGGAATTAGGAATTTACCTTTTCCTTCAATGATAGTAGTAGTCTCAGCAGTCTTAGCATCTTCAACCGCAATAATTTTTCCTTCATTTATAAAGACGGTTTGGTTAGCAATGAATTCATCAGCAGTGGCTGACAAAACGGAGACATTGGTGATAGCATATTCAGCAGCAATTATTTTTTCTTGTTCAGTCGAGGTAAACTGGCATCCTTGTAATAAAATAAATCCTAAGCTCAAAAGTGGCAAATAGGCTGTAAAAAGCGATTTTTTAAAATAGGTCATTATGAAATTTAACTAGTGGAGAAATTATTAAATATTTTTTTATAAAATATTAATTATTTAATTTTAATGGCATCAACTTTGCTTTTCTAATAGAAAGGTATTCAATCAATTTTAAATATAATCATAAATGGACGATTTTCAAGAAAATATTTTAAAGTTGTTAGGACTTTGTTTGTTATATCTCTTTACAGCACTTTAACTTCTTCTCCCCCCTTTTATAGTAGGCAGTCCGCAGTTGGCAGATTGCAGTTCTATTTCAAAAAATGATTACAATCGTTGCTATTAAATAAGGTAATTTTTCAATTTTGAATAGTTCCCCTTTCCCCTAATTATTTCGACCGTTCCCCCTAATTATTACCCTCCTTTTAAGATTAACAATTGAACTTTAAAAGATTTAAAAGAAAAAGAAAAAATTGTACGAATTACTCAAATAAAGTCTAGTTTGTCTGCCAGTTTATATAATTTAGATTGATAATTAATTTTTTATTAAGTTAGTTGTCTTACATTTGTCTACGGTAGTCAGCAATAACAACTATTCAGTATTGAGTGCAGGGAGGCAAAGTATCAAAATAAACATCCACTATAAAAATACACTATGAGTCAGTCCAAAAAAAAGAATGGTATTAAACATCTAATTCTAAAAAAACGAGTCCGTTATCTGCCGATTCTTACCTAGTTTTTATTCAAAAATTATCCCCCCTAAAATTGCAAAAGGTCAAGCATTAATGAACAGGAGCATTTAATAAATGATTAGAGTCACTATTTTCTTATTATTATTTTGGAATATTACTGCCTTCGGACAGGACTACCAAATGGATGAAAACCTCCTTTTGGTAAATAACTGTGGTGGTTTCTTTTCGGATAGTGGTGGAAGTACAGAAGACTATGAAAACAATCAAAATCTCCAAACTACCATTTGTAAAAATCCGCTAGAAGGTACGCATATTCGGCTAACTTTTTCTCAAATTGATTTAGGCCCAGGAGATAAATTATGCTTTTTTGATGGTGTTGATACTTCTGCAGATTCTATCCTTTGTGCAGAATCCTTTTTTAATGGCTTTCCTTTTATTATTCAAGCTACTGCTGCCAATAGTTCGGGTTGTATTACTGTAACTTTCACCAGTAATTCTATCGGAGTTGGCAATGGTTGGGAAGCAAATATTGATTGTATTCCAGCTTGTCAATTAATTGAAGCCGAAATCGAACAAACCACTCCTGCATCTGTACCGCTCGATAGAGGCTGGATAGATATTTGCGAGGGAGAACGGGTATTTTTTAATGGGACTGGTAATTACCCACAAAACGATTTAGTCTATGCCCATAGTATTGAGACTAGTAGATTTGAATGGGACTTTGGAGATGGAAATTTTGCGGAAGGAAATAATGTTAGTCACGTTTATGAAAAAGCGGGAGGCTATCGAGCAACCTTAAATATTATTGACCAATTTGGATGTACTAATGCTAACTTTGCCCTTCAAAAAGTCAGAGTTGCACCAAAACCTCTTTTCAAGATTGGAGCTATTCCAGATGCGCTATGTTTGGGAGATACACTAACGCTAGCAAGTGGTTTGGGAACAGATAATGTTGTTTCTCCCATAGAAATTTGCAATCAAGAAGGTGCTTTTCTTTTTAGTGGTGTGCGTTCTGATTCCATTGGTTTACCAGATGGAAATGGTGCTTCCTATCAAACTAGTATTCGCTTTACAGAATTTTCGGCAGGACAAATCTTAAATAATATAAGTGACTTAAGAAATATTTGTGTTAATATGGAGCATTCATGGCTTCATGATATGGAAATCAGAATAACCTGCCCTAGTGGTCAAACCGTTTTATTACAAAATCAAGCAGTCATTAATAAAGAGGTCTATTTGGGTATGCCAGAGGATAATGATGGTGTAACGCCTATTCCTGGTATTGGTGCCGACTATTGTTGGTCTCCTACTTCCATGAATGGCACTCTTACGGAATTTGCCAATGAAAATGATAATACCAGTCCTAATGAAACCTATAATTTGCCTGCTGGGGAATTTGCTTCTTTTGAAAACTTAGAAAACTTATTAGGCTGTCCATTGAATGGCGATTGGGTCATTACCGTTACAGATTTATGGGAACAAGATAATGGGACTATTTTTTCATGGAGTATCGATATTAACCCTGATTTGTATCCTGATTTGGAAACCTTCGAAACAACTATTGTCGATTTCCAATGGCGAAATCAAGCGGATATAATTAATTATGCAACAGACCAGATAATCGTTCAACCCAGTAGTGTAGGCGACGCTTCTTTTGTATTAGAAGCTACTGATGATTTTGGTTGTTTACATGATACGACTATCCAATTCAACGTTTTACCAAATAATCATCCTGATTGTTTAAATTGTGATGAAAGTCTTTTACAACAAGATAGTTTTACCATTTGTCAAGGAGAAAGTATTGATTTAGAAAGTGCGATTGACCCTTTTGTTTTAGGCGTTCAAACTTTTCAAACCTTCCCTGACCAATCGTTTTCCAATAGCACTAATCCACCCACAAATGCCCTTGAAAGTCTTTTACAAATAAGCAATATTTCTATTAATGAAGTTAAATTAGATGGTAGCAATCTCCTAAATGTTTGTTTAGATTTAACTTCAGATTTTAATTCAGATTTATCTATCACGCTAATTTCTCCTAATGGGATTCATCTAAATCTTTCTTCTGAAAATGGAGGCAGAAACGATGGCTATTTAAATACTTGCTTTACAGCTACTTCAACTAGGTCAATCACTGACCCGTCGGACGGTCCGTTTACAGGAGATTATTTACCAGAAGAGCCTTTTGCTAATTTTGCAGGTACCGACATCAATGGTGTTTGGACCTTACAATTATCAGATGATGCAGGTGCGGCAAGTACAGATGTCAATGTTTTGAGAAGTTGGTCTATGACTTTTTTAGCTCCAGATGGAGCCATCTTTACTTGGTCTCCTTCAGACAATTTAAGCTGTACAACTTGCACCAATCCAACTGCGTCTCCACTAAATACAACTACTTATGTTCTCGAAAAGGATTTTGAAGGATGTGTCGTTCAAGACACCCTACAAATTAAGGTTTTAGGGGTGGACGAAACGGTATTAGGCATCAGTGATTTCAGTTTAGAAAATGGGAGATTATTAATCAATTGGGACACCGTACCGGGCGTTGACAGCTACGAAGTAAGTACAAACAGCGTAGATTGGATACCAACTAATGGTCCATTATTTCATGTTTTTGAAAATTTACAACAAGGTACTCCTTTCAATGTGCAGATAAGAGGCGTTTATGATGATTTCTCCTGTGCCACTAAGTTTACTAGTAGGGCCGTTATCTATCGTTTCTGTGATTTGAATGCTAGGTTAGGCAATACTCAACTAATAACCAATTGCCATGAAAGCGATGATGCTTTTGTAGAAATTAATGTGACTGGAGGAAATGGAAATTTCACCTATTCTTTAAATAATGAATTCCCTCAAAGGGATAATGTATTCAATAATCTTAGTCCAGGTAATTATAGCCTTTTAGTAGAAGATATTCAGACTTGTGCCGATACCATTGCTTTTGAAATAACAGCGCCTCCTACTATTTCCATTGCTTTTGATAGTGAACCATTAAATTGTTTTGGTGATAATAATAGTACAGCTACGATATTACCAACAGGTGGTAGTGGGAATTTTAGCGTTCTTAGATGGGGACATACTAATAGTCAAGAAGATACCATCAACAATTTATCAAGTGGACAATATTTTGTCACCGTCGTTGACGGAAATAATTGTGAAGCTTCCGATACGCTTGAAATTTTTGAACCCGCTGAATTGCAAGCATTAAATTCAGAAATGCCCGTCACCTGTTTTGGAATGACGGACGGAGAAGCAAGTGTAAAAGTTACTGGCGGAACTCCGCCCTATGCTTTTGATTGGAATAATAATCAAAGTGGTCCTGCTGCCATCGGACTCGATATCGGTAATTATACGGTAACCGTAACAGATAATAATAACTGTCAAACAATCCGCACCATTACTGTTACCCAGCCTGAGGAAATTGTAGTAGACTTCCAAGAAGTACCATTGTCTTGCCCAGGTGAAACAGATGCCGCATTATTAGCAAATGTCGAAGGAGGAATTGCGCCTTATCAATATCAATGGAGTACGGGACAAACCAATCAATTTACTTTTGGTTTAGATGCAGCCAATTATTTTTTAACTGTTACGGATAATAATGGATGTGAAAAGGTGGAACAACGAGCGATTACAGCTCCCAATCCATTGGCATTATCAACAAGTTTTACCGCCCCATCTTGTAATAATGAGTCAGACGGAACGGCTACAGTTTCTTTTTTAGGAGGTACGCCGCCCTATACTTTTATTTGGGATGATGCGCTACAACAAACGACCGCAACTGCTACAAATTTAAGCACCAACAACTATACCGTGACTGTGACAGATAGCAATGGTTGCGAAGCAATACAAACGGTCTCAGTGGAAGCTGCCAATGCCATAAGAATAGTTTTTACTAGCACTCCTGCCACTTGCCATAATCGGTCAGACGGCGAAGTAATGGCTACTGTTTCTGGAGGAATAGGAACGCATATTTTTCTTTGGGAAAATGGTAATACTACTCCATTAAATCAAGATTTATTACCTGGGAAGTATGCCGTCACCGTTCAAGATGAAAATACTTGTCAAATTATTGATACCGCATTAGTGGAAGGACCAATACCTTTGCAAGTTGATAGTATTTCTCAGACGCTTCCATTGTGTAATAACGGAGCGGACGGTCGCCTAGAAGCCTTTATTTCGGGTGGGGTTGAACCCTATATTTTTAATTGGGACAATAATCAATCTGCCACCAATCCATTTATAAATGTTAGCGCAGGAAATCATGTACTAAGCCTTACGGATATCAATGGGTGTACCGCTTTACCAGTTACCATAGACCTAGCGGAAACGCCTCCTATTAATTTGGAATTAAGCAACTTAGATAATCGTTGTTTTGGAGATAACAAAGGGGCTGCTAGCGTAATTGTGAGGAGTGGAGGCACTCAACCATATGCTTATTTATGGAATGATAGCGAAGCACAAACAGATAATACGGCAATAGAATTGGAAGCTGGTAACTACACAGTCACTATCACGGATGACAATGGCTGTACCGAAGAAGGCACGGTTGAAGTTACCCAACCTGAACTGCCAATAACAGCCACTTTTATCCAAACAGATACGGCTTGCTTTAATCAAGCTACCAATGGAGGAAGGCTAGTTACGCAAGGAGGTACAGGAAATGATTATCAATATCTTTGGAGTTCGGGCAGTACGCAAAACGTAGAAGAGAATTTAATCGCAGGTCCACAGTTTATTACGATAACGGACGAAAATAATTGCCAAACTGTTGATACCATTACTGTAACAGAATTTGATTCTATAGCCTTTTCTATAATTGAAGTAAAACCAACTTGTTCGGATGCTTCGGATGGTAGATTGGCACTTTCTCCTATTTCTGGGGGTGTCGGAAATGGCATCGCCAATAATTATCAGATTAATTGGAATACAGCCCCATCAGTCAATCAAAATCTACTCGATAATTTAGCAGGCAATACCAATTATGAAGTTACGGTTACCGACCAAATTGGTTGTCGTCAGACGTTGAATAGGTTTTTAGAAGCCCCTGCTATCATTGATATAGTTTTGGCAAAAGCTGACATTACTTGTTTTGGAAGTAATGACGGTGAAATCAATGTACAAGCCATCAACAATGTAGGGAATATTGCTAGTGTAGAATGGAGTGCAAATGCGTCTAATACTACTGATAATCAAGCAACTAATTTAGGTCCTGGCATTTATACCTTTAGTTTAGTGGATGACAATGGTTGTGAAATTTCTGTTGCTGATACCATCAATGAACCGAGTCAGATAGTTATCAATGACTTTGAATTATTTCCGAATTCATGTGTGGGAGATTCTGAAGGTGGTATTAGTATTTCGGCAAGAGGCGGCACTGGCACCTTAAATTTTAATTGGTCCAATGGTAGTAATTCGGCTCAATTGATAGCTGTCCCTTCAGGTAATTATGAAGTTGCTATAACAGATGCGAATGATTGTTTGTTAACCGAATCTTTTGAACTAATCACCCCTGATGCTTTAGACGGAAGTGTAACCGCTTTGGATGCCACTTGTTTTGAGGAGTCAGACGGTGGTTTAACAATTACCCCAATCGGAGGGCAAAGACCTTTTTCCTATAGTTTAGATGGTGTTGCTTTTGATGGATTCAGTAGTAGAATAGGGCTTTCCGCAGGAACTTATACTCCTTTTATCAAGGATGGAAATGGTTGTATCTGGCAAGGTAGCCCTATTGATGTTGCTCAGCCCTTACCGTTTACGGTAAGTATTAGAAGTGAAACAACTACGATAGAACAAGGCGATTCTTTATTATTAGTTGCAAGGTTTCAAAATAATAATGGCAACATACAATATGATTGGACTGCCGATGCAGCCAATACTTTTGTCTGTGATAGTGGTTTATGTGATGAAATATTGATTACGCCGCTAAGAGAAACTCGTTACGAATTATATGCTGTTGATGCCAGTGGTTGTGAAGCGGAGGCATTCATCAATATCCGAGTGGCAAAAAGCCAAAATGTTTTTGTCCCCACAGGCTTTTCGCCAAACGGTGATGGAGAAAATGATTTTCTATTAGTTCATGGAAAAGAGGGGCTTACTATTCAGTCTTTCACTATTTTTGACCGTTGGGGAGAAACAATTTATCAATCGAATGAGCTAAGCATCAATAATTCAAAAAATACTTGGGATGGCACTTTTAAAGGACAATCACTCAATACAGGCGTTTTTGTTTGGGTATTAGAAGTGGGCTTTCCAGACGGTTCAGTAGAAATTTTTCAAGGCAGTACGACTTTAATTAGATAATTTTATGAGCTATCAAAATCAGCCCATAAAATGGGGCGTGTATCTTTTCTTTTTCTTTTTTTTAGGACAAAGTGCTAAGGCACAAGACCCTCGTTTTGCCCAATTTTATGCGGCCCCCGACCAGTTAAATCCTGCGCTTAGTGTCGTCCATGACGGTCAAATGCGGTTTATCGTAAACTACAGAGACCAATGGTCTTCTGTGTTAAATGAAGTCCCTTTCAGAACCCTTGCCGCCCATTATGATTATAGAATAAATATCAGAAGAAATGATTATTTAGGTATTGGATTTAATGCCTTACAAGACCAAGCTGGTGCTTCTAGGCTGAAAAGAACCAAAGGTCAAGCCAATCTTTCTTTTATGAAATATCTAGGTGGAAACAAAGAAAAAGACTTCTATTTAGTCGCAGGCGCACAAGCTGGCATCGGTCAACATTCCTTAGATTGGAGCGACCTTTGGTTTAGTGGTCAATTTGATGCGGCCAACGAGGTGATTAATTTTGATTTGCCTTCGGGCGAAGTAGACAATAGAACTGGTCGAGTTTATCCAGATTTTAGTGCAGGCCTGTTGTGGTATTTAGTAGCAACCGATTTTTCCTTTTATGCTGGTGGAGCTATTTACCACCTCAACACCCCAAATATCTCCATTTTTGAAACAGGTGTCGACCGATTAAAAAGAAGATATGTGGGACATTTTGGAGGCGAAATTGCGCTCACCAGATATTTAAGCCTACTACCAGCCGCTTCCGTTTTTTTTCAAGGCTCTGCTACGGATGTAAATATTGGTACCAATTTTAGATACACCTCTGGCGATACAGATGATTTAGCCCTTAGAATAGGTGCTTGGGCACATGTTGTAGGAAATACCATCAACAGCGTCGCTTTTGAAGGGGTAACCGTCACCAGTATGTTAGAAATGAAAACTTGGACTTTAGGTTTAAGCTATGATATTAATACTTCTCCGTTAACCACTGTCTCTAATGCAAGAGGAGCTTTTGAAGTTTCTTTTACTTATATATTGCCTGCTAAGGATAGAAAACGGGCGAA
>CAYMSC010000167.1:1613-11726 GCA_964392805.1 uncultured Saprospiraceae bacterium | reverse complement strand
TTTTTTCACTTTCTTTCAAAAAATTAGCATTCTACTAAAATTACCTTATTCTCAATTTTACCGTATTTTTGCACGCTCAATAGAAAAATCAGCTATTTTTACTCAAATATCACCAAAATAAGAACTATGATTTCCTACATCAAAGGTCCAATTTCTTTTAAAAATCCAACATTTATAGTGGTAGAAGCAGGAGGAATCGGCTATCGGATTAATATCAGTCTAAATACTTATACAAAGATAGAAAAATCGGAGACGATAAAAATACTGACCCATTTACAAGTAAAAGAAGACAGTCATACACTGTATGGTTTTGCAGAAGAAGCAGAACGCAAACTATTTCGATATTTAATATCTGTGTCAGGTATAGGACCAAGTACGGCGCAAACAATGCTCTCATCAATGAGTCCAGAAGAAGCCAGAGCAGCTATTGTAGGGGAAAATTTAGCTGCTTTTAAGACCGTAAAAGGTATTGGCCCAAAGACCGCCAAGCGACTTATTTTAGATTTAAAAGACAAATTATTAAAAGATGGAGGAGATACATCATTAGTTGTGGCAGGAGTAGACAATACATTACGAAATGAGGCGTTATCTGCATTAGTTTCCTTAGGGTTTAACAAAATTCAATCTCAAAAAGTTTTGAGTAAAATTTTAAAGGAACAACCAAAGGTAAAAACGGTGGAAGAATTGATTCGATTGTCGCTTCGTCAATTTAACTAATTTTTCTAGTTTCGAGCTACTAATTGCCCATTTACCCCACCAACAGGCAATAGGTATTAGAAACGACAAAGCGAATAAACCTTTCTCCGACTACTTCGTAGAAAAAACGGTTTTATTTTCAAGTATAAAACCCTAAAATCAAACCAACTACACTTGCTAAAGAACAAACATTGTTAAAATTTATCTTTGGCAAGCTATTAAATCACCCTATTACGTTTGATAAATAATACTATTATTCTGAGTTCTATAAGATCAGTAGTATTATTGAAAAAATAAATTTACCAGAAGAATTTTGAATTATGAGCCCGTACGGGTGAACCGCAAAGCGGGTGAGTTAGCTTTTCTATAAGTTTTCAACTCATTAAAAAGCTGCCCGTCCTCTTCGAGATTCATCGATATGGATGCCGATTTCAAAATTAATAAATTTATTTTTTGTCGTCTCTTAGCTCACAACTTGTGAGCTTATACGAACATTTTAGACATCTTTACTTAAAATTGATTGAAAGAAATAGCTAGACATTAGAACTAGTTGGAAATTGTGGAATAAATTTTGAATAGTTATTATATATAATAATCTATAAAGCAATAATAACCATCTTTCCAAATCATTCTTTGAGCAATAAAGCTTAATGAGTAAGACACCTTACTTTAATCATTTCAATCCTAAGATTTTCGCACTTGTTTACCATGAGCAAATCATTTTTACTTTTTTGTACTTCCATCGTATCCAGTATCTATTTATTCGCTGCCGGTCCAAGTCTGGATAGTGGCTTGCCCCCTTTGGAAGCACCTATTATTTCCACCATACAAGATACCATTCCACCTATTCAAGATAGAACAGGTGATTTTATCAATGGTTCCACTAATAATCCATTCGATTTGCGAGACCCTGCGGTCATCGAAAAGAATGTGGAATATGACGTTGAATCAGGGAACTATATCATCACCGAAAAATTGGGCGATGACTATTTTAGAGCGCCTACCTATATGTCTTTTCAAGAATATATGGATTATCGAGCCAAAGAACAAGAAAAAAATTATTTCAATAATTTGGCAGGCGTCAATAATAGCGATGATAATATCAGCGGCAAAATAGACCCTATTTCAAAGCTCAGCTCTGAAATAGAAAATAACTTAGTCAATCGACTTTTTGGAGGAACAGAAGTTTCTATACAACCGCAAGGAAATATTGATTTAACTTTTGGTGGTTTTTATCAAAACAATGAAAATCCAACACTAGATCAGCGGCAACGACGAAGAGGAGGTTTTGACTTTGATATGGATATTCAAATGAATGTAGAAGGAAAAATTGGAGATAAACTAAATTTATCTACTAATTATAATACCCAAGCTACTTTCGATTTTGAAAATCAATTAAACCTAGGATATGCAAGTGATGCCTTCAGCGAAGACGATATTATTAAAAACATAGAGGCAGGTAATGTAAGTTTACCATTGAAAGGAACCTTAATTCAGGGTAGTCAAAATTTATTTGGTTTGCGAACAGATTTGCAGTTTGGCCATTTAAAATTAAGTTTATTGGCTGCTCAACAAAAATCACAAAGAGAAAGTATTCAATTGGAAGGAGGGGCGCAAGTGCAAGAATTTGAGATTTTTGCAGACGAATACGACGAAAATCGGCACTTTTTCCTTTCTCAATTTAATCAACAAACCTTCGAGGGGGCCTTAGGTAATTTACCCCAAGTCAATAGTTTATTTAGGATTTCAAAAATTCAAGTTTGGATAACCAACGATAGAAATGCAGTAGATGCCCTTGATGCACCAAGAGAAATTGTCGCTATTGCAGATTTAGGTGAATCAGATAGGTCGTTTACTGTTCCAGCTCCAAGTAGAGCCTCCAATAGAGATATATTTGGCAATGCTTTACCTACCAATAATTCCAATTTTTTAGGCACTGAACTGCTAGATGATAGAGATGCACACGTAATTGATAATGTAGTTCAATTGTTGGAGGATCAACCTTTCAACTTGACGCAAATTCAAGATTACGAAAAAGTAAGAGCAAGGATGTTAAGCCCTTCGGAATTCACTTACAATGCGGATTTAGGTTTTGTTTCTATTAACGTAAATGTCCAACCCAATCAAGTTTTGGGGGTGGCCTATGAATATACCTATAATGGGCAAGTTTTCAGGGTTGGTGAATTTGCGAACGATGTAACAGATAAAAGCTCCGACGGAGATGAATGTACCCAAGACCCTAATAATGTATTATTTGTAAAGATGTTAAAGAGTTCTGCCAATCGGGTTGATTTACCCTTGTGGGATTTAATGATGAAAAATATTTATAACGTTGGGGCCTACCAAGTAGATGAGCAAGAATTTAGATTAGAAGTTTTATATCAAGACCCAGGAGGTGGAAATAAGCGATTTCTTCCATCAGGATCACTAACCCGATTTCCGCTTATTCGTTTATTAAACTTAGATAATTTAAACATATTAAGAGACCCTCAGCCAGATGGTGTTTTTGACTTTGTTCCGGGCCTAACCATTAATCCACAAAATGGACGGGTGATGTTCCCTGTATTGGAACCCTTTGGCTCCTCATTGGCAAATGAAATTAGAGAAAGGGCCTCCAATAGTAACGAGGCAGAGCGATTAGTTGCGGAATTTACTTATCCACAATTGTATGACTCTACCCTATTCCGAGCAAAAGAATTTCCAGAGTTAAATCGTTTTTTAATTACAGGAGAATATAAATCTTCTGTTTCGTCAGAAATTTCTTTAGGGGCTTTCAATATACCAGAAGACTCTGAAAGGATTACCGCAGGAGGTCAGTTATTAGAAAGAGGTCGAGATTATACGATTGACTATAATATTGGTAGAGTACAAATCATTAATGATGCCATCTTAAATTCGGGCGTCCCGATAAACGTCTCCTTTGAAGATAATTCGCTATTTGGTTTCCAAGCCAGAACGATGCTGGGAGTACGAGCAGACTATGAATTGGGTAAGGATGCGGTCATTGGGGGTACATTCATGCAATTATTTGAACGTCCATTTACTCAAAAAGTAAATTTTGGAGATGATCCTATCAATAATAGAGTCTATGGATTAGATTTTTCCATGCAGAAAAACGCGCCTTGGTTAACCAAAGCATTAAATGCCTTGCCGTTTTATAGTACTAGAGCAGAATCTTCTGTTTCTGTTACCGCAGAATTAGCAACATTAAAACCTGGTCATTCGCGAGCCATTAATCAAGCAGATGATGAAGGAGCAGTATATATAGATGATTTTGAAGGAAGTGCCAGTCCGACTTCTTTAGGTATTCCAACTACCGAATGGGCATTAGCATCTGTACCAAAAGATGCAAGCGTTAAGGAAGGTAGAGGCTTTCCAGAAGCCGAGTTGATTAACGATATTAGAGGTGGTGTAAATCGGGCAAGATTTAATTGGTATTCTATTGATCAAACGCTAAATGATACTGCTACCTATACGCGTCAAGTCCAGACGGTTGAAATTTTCAAAAACGAGCAGAACGGTAATACCAATGGGTTTAATACCGGTTTTGAACGTTTATTCGATGTTTTTTATGATCCTCAAGAGAGAGGACCTTATAACTTTGATGTACCGGGAGGAACACAATTTTCAGCTGGATTAAATGAAACCAGTGGTGAATTACTGAATCCTGAAAGTAGATGGGGCGGAATCACCAGAGATTTGAGAACAACAGATTTTCAAGCATCCAATGTAGAATTTATTGAATTTTGGTTATTGAGTCCTTTTGTTGAAAATCAAAGTGAGCCCAATGGTACTGGAGAGATAGTTTTTAACCTCGGAAATGTTTCAGAAGATATATTAAGGGATGGCAGACGATTTTATGAAAATGGTTTACCTACCGAAGAAACAATCCAAGACCTCGTAGATGATATTCCAGAAGGTGTAAACAAAGGTGCTGCTGAAATAGAAAATCAATTGGTCACCACGACCAATTGGAGTAGACTGCCTAGACAAATTAATAGGGTGCCGTTTTTTGATAATACGGATGAATCATCTACTAGTCAGCAAGATTTGGGTTTTGATGGATTTAATGATGAAGGCGAAAGAGTCCAATACGGAGAGTGGTTATCTACTATTCAAAATTCAACTATCAATACACAAGTCATTCAAGAAATTGAAGCAGATGTTGCCAATGATAATTTTACCCACTATTTAGATTTTGAAAACGGCACACCAATCCAAACTCGTTATGAGGATTTCAATGGGCCACAAGGTAACTCTAGGAATCCAACTAATACCAATAGCGAGATTGTAGCAGGTAATGATAATGGTTTTAGTTCTCGGGGCGCTCGAAATAATCCAGACGATGAAGATTTAGACCGAAATAATAGTTTGAATGAAACAGAAGCTTATTTCGAATATAGAATTCCTATTCAATCCGATGGTTTTGGTGGTATTGAATTAAATGATTTCATTATTGGGCAAGAAACGGGAAGAATCAACAGTAGTGGTGACCCAGAAATTTGGTATCGTTTCAAAATACCATTAAACCAGCCAACAGGAACGGTAGGTGGTATTAGCGATTTCCGTGCTATTCGTTTTATCAGAATGTATATGACGGGATTCAGAAATCCTAGAAATTTCCGTTTTGCTCGACTAGAATTAGTCAGAAATCAATGGAGAAGATATACCAGAGAATTAGCTACATTATTTGGTATTTTGACCAATCCACCATTAAATGCAGATTTTGATGTAAACTCCGTGAGTATCAATGAAAGTGGAAGTCGTCAACCATTTAATTATGTGCTGCCTCCAAGAATTGTGCGGGAAAATTCCTTAGGCGCCTTCCCTAACGCCTTGCAAAATGAGCAATCACTAGCTATTAGTGTTTGTAATTTGCCTGATGGAGATGCCCGAGCCGTTTTCAAACCACTTGATTTAGATTTGCGGGTATATAAACGGATGCGGATGTTTGTCCATGCAGAAACTGAGAGTGGCGAAGCCATACATGATCGAGGAGAAGTACAATTATTCATGCGTTTAGGTAGTGACTTTGAAGAAAATTACTATGAGTATGAATTACCGTTAACCTTATCCGACATTAATAGTATACCCAATATAGATAGTTTAACTAGCACCCAAACAAATACACAGTATGTAGATGAGGTTTGGATGGCAGAAAATGAGGTAGATCTACCTTTAGATTCTTTTATTTCTATCAAAAAACGTAGAAATGCGGATCCTAATTTTAATATCAATGCGCCCTTCTCCGTTCCATTTTTAGAACAGGAAGGTGCTAATATTAGCGTATTGGGTAATCCAAACTTAGGAGATGTCAAAGGGGTAATGATTGGTATTAGAAATAAACGGGACAATGGCGCCCCCATTTGTACAGAAGTATGGGTAAACGAATTGCGATTGAGTGGTTTTGATGAGCAAGGTGGTTCAGCTGGTTTAGCAAGAGTTGATTTCCAATTGGCTGATTTAGGTAATGCCACCGTGGCTGGTAACTTTAGTACCATTGGTTGGGGACAACTAGAGCAAAAAGTTAATGAACGATCTAGAGAAAGATATTTACAATATGACCTTTCTACTAATTTAGAATTAGGTAAGTTTCTGCCAGAAAAATGGGGCATTAAAGTGCCTTTCTATGCCCAGCATTCGGTGACGACCTATACCCCAGAATTTGACCCTTACGATTTGGATATTCCGCTAAAGGAAAAACTAGAAATTGTTCCTGCGTCCCAAAGAGATTCTATCAGGGAACAAGCGCAGGAATTTAATTCGATTAGTACGGTAAACTTTAGTAATGTTCGAAAGGAAAAAACGAATGATTCTAAACCAATGCCCTGGGATATATCCAATTTTAGTGCCTCCTATAATCATACAAAGACCGTCAATCGAAATTCATTAATTGCGAATGATCAAACGGATAATTATCGAGGTGGTATAGATTATAGTTTTTCATGGCGGCCAAAATATATACAGCCATTCAAAAAAATCAAGAATAAGAATTTAAAATTCATTAAGGAATTGAATCTTAATCCTTTACCAAATTCCTTTACATTCAATACCCTGCTAGACCGTCATCAACAACAAACGACGTATCGGTTTGTAGAAGAAGCCTTCAATACTTTTTTCATCAGAAAATTCATTTGGACTAGAAATTATGATGTCAAATGGGATATTATGAAAGCCTTAAAGTTAAATTTTCAGGCAGAGAATGAGGGCGTAATTGACGAATTAGACAGTGAAGGGAATACGCTTACTGGTCAATTATTTGACGGCACAAATCGAGATTATATCTGGGAGAACATTAAAAATGGTGGTCGTAATAAAAATTATTATCATTCAATAAATGCTAGTATCAATGTTCCTTTAAAAAACTTTCCATTCTTGGACTTCATTACTTTGAAAGGACAGTATAGTGCCACTTATGATTGGAGTCGGGCTGCCGTAAATGCGGATTCTTTAGGAAATGTTATTCAAAATAGTTCGACCCGACAGATTAATTTAGACATCAATTTTGATAAATTATACAATAAATCAAAGTACCTCAAAGAAATAAATGGCAGAGGAGGGAGAAATCGTAAGCCTCGACGAACGGTGGCAAAGAAGGGCGTAACAGATGATAAGAAAGATAAGGACGATAAGAAAAAGAAGAAAGAACGAGAAATATCTTCTACCGAAAAAGCATTAATTCGCCCCTTATTAATGTTGAAAAAAGCCAGATTTAATTATTCGGAAAACTCTGGGTCTGTGGTTCCTGGCTTCTTACCAGAAGCGCAGTTATTCGGACAACAAAACTTTAATCAGCCTGGTTGGAACTATGTATTAGGTTTTGCCCCTAATGACGCATGGTTTGACCGTACTTCTGACGCAGCCAATGGTTTTCAAAATTCTGCGATTACCAATAGTGTCTTCCAAAACCAGCAAGTCATTATAGATTTTCAACAAACCATAGATGCGAGAATTACATTAGAACCAGTCAAAGATTTAAGAATTGAAATAGAAGCCAATAGAAATTATCAAGAAAATCACACAGAATTTTTCAAGGATGCTACGGATCTAATAACTAGAGATTCATTAGGTTCAAGTTATCAACAATCTTTCGACCGGCTTAATAAAAGGGATATAGGTTCTTTATCCGTTTCTTATTTTGCTTTAAATACCTTATTTGAGAATGATTTAGATGGTTTGTTTAGCACTTTTGAAGAATACCGAGAAATTATTTCTGAACGATTAGATGGCACAGGGATTCAGCACGTAACGGATAATGAAGCTTTTAGGTTTGGATTTGGTCAAACACAACAAGAAGTATTAGTACCTGCATTTTTAGCAGCCTATACAGGTGAAGACCCCAATACGACCACGTTATATCCAGACGCGAGAGAGTTTCAGAATATTATTCCAAAACCCAATTGGCGTTTGACGTATAATGGGTTGGCAAAAGTAGGTAAACTAAGTGATATTTTCCAAAATATCAGTATCACCCACGGTTATAAATCTAATCTAACGATTAATTCATTTAATACTAATTTTCAGTTTGACGAAGATAATGCAAGGGGTTTATCGAATATCAATCCACAAACAAATAATTTTTATTCGAGGTTTGAAATCCCTGCAATTGTGATAGATGAGTCCTTCTCTCCCCTTTTAGGTCTGAGAATGCAGATGAAAAACGGGATGCGTTTGGATTTAGATTTTAAGAAGGCGAGAAGATTATCTTTCTCCTTATTGAACAGTGAGTTGGATGAGAAAAATACCACAGAATATGTGGTTGGATTTGGACACCGTTTAAAAGATGTCAACATTCCATTCTTACAATTTGGTACACCAAAGAAGGTAAATAAGAAAAAGAAGAACCAACAAGAACCTCCTTCTGCCCTACCGGGTGGAGGTCGTCAAGGTTCAGGGCAATCACAAGCAAACGATTTGAACATCAAGTTTGATTTCTCTTTCAGAGATGATATTACTATTAAGCATATCTTAGATGAATTGGGAGAAAGTGAAAGAACAAGAGGAGACCGACAAATTAGAGTTTCTCCATCTATTGATTATACCATCAATAGCCAATTAAATTTACGATTATTTGTAGACTATAATCGAACAATTCCTTATACTTCTCAAACATTTAAGAATACGAATGTAGAAGGAGGTTTAGTTGTTAGATTCTCGCTTAATTAGCAGGTGAAAAAGTATAGGAACGGAAAGGCGATGGGACGAATGAATTTCATCGCCTTTTTTATTTAAGGAAATAAAAGAATTATGAAACAATCATTTGCTTTTTATTTAGTTGCTATTTTTGCCATTTTCTTAGGTAGTCAAATAGCTGAAGGGGTATTACTAGTGCCTTATTGGCAATCACTTTCCGCTAAGGCGTTTTATAGTTTTTATCAAAAATTTGGTCCATCAATTGGACGATTTTATACCGTATTGACGATTATTGCTGCTTTGATTCCTCTTTCTATGGCACTAATTTTTTTCCTAAAAAAATCACCCGCTTTTAAATATGCTTTTGCTTCCGCCAGTTTTGCTTTATTATTTGTAGCTAGCTTTTATATCTATTTCAAGGGAGCAAATACTTTATTTTATCAAGCCGCCCTAAACGAAGAATTATTAGCAATGGAACTTATAAGATGGGAAAAATGGCATTGGAGTAGAATCGGTATAGAATTATTGTCTTTAATTTGTTTGATTTTAGCATTCAGTAGTCACGAAAAATTTTCGAGAGGCTAAAATTACTTGCAATTTATCTCTCTGCCTTTTTTACCTCCAAATGGCATTATCCTTTCCAAAAAAATATAGCTTTGCCTAAAATCACCAATTATGCCTTCATTATTATTCTTTAAAGCACTTCATGTTTTTGGTTTTGTATCTTGGTTTGCAGGTTTATTTTACTTGGTTCGTATATTTGTATATCATACGGAAGCGATGAAAAGAGAAGAACCTGCACGTAGTATTCTTATCAAGGAATTTAATGCTATGCAATGGCGAGTCTATAAAATAATTTGTAATCCGGGAATGATGATTACTTGGGTTTGTGGCTTGGCGATGCTCTATATACATGGCTTGGAATGGCTTAAAGTCAACACTTGGATGCATCTCAAATTAGTGCTTTTATTTGCAATGCTAGCTTATCATTTACATGCTAAAACGGTAATTAAAAAATTAGAGCGTGGCGAAGGTTATTTTACGTCTTTTCAATTTCGTTTGTGGAATGAGTTACCAACTTTATTTCTATTGAGCATTGCCTTATTAGCTGTTTACAGAAATACCCTAAATTTTTTATATGCTTTTATAGGTATTATTGGTTTTGCTATTATTTTGGTACTAGCAGCACGGATGTATCGGAATTATCGGGAGAAGCAGGTAGGCAGTAGGCAGGGCTAATCAGTTCTAATTTTTTTAAATATTAACTTCAATCTCAATCTCAAT
>CAYMSC010000167.1:0-1513 GCA_964392805.1 uncultured Saprospiraceae bacterium | reverse complement strand
TCAATTTCAATTTCAATTTCAATCTCAATTTCAAATTTCATAATGCAGTAGCAACGATTGCAGTGATTAGTCGGGTTATTTTTCATAAAAAAAGAGTTGAATCTAGTGAAAGATTCAACTCTTTTTTATATCTAGTGCATCAAGAGGGAATTAATTGTAAGTCGTTTTTTGACCTAAATTATTTTATTCATTGAAGTAAGAGGCTTCATTCTGACCACCGCCTTCAATAACATCTAATCTATTTTTAAATTCAGTAGAAGTAGCTAAATCATCTTTTCTAGCAAAGATTTCCTTCAAGGCAATCAAAGTATTTCTATCATTAGCATTAAGTGCCTCTGCTTGCTTGAAGAAAGGTAAAGCATCATCAAATTGAGTCAGAACTAATTTTCTCAATTCATCGTACTTCTTTAATCCTGCCTTAGTAAAGTCATCTGCCAAAGCATTCATGTCTTTAGTAGTAGCAGCTGCACGGTTATAGTATAATGCACCAATACTGTAAATTGCATCAAAAAACTTAGGGTCTTTTTCTAAAGCAGTGTTGTATGCTTTAAAAGCATTATCAAAATTAGCTTGTGCATCTTCTTCCTTACCTTCTTCTAATCCTTTTTGATAAAGATTATCATAGATACTACCAAGAGTAGTGTATAAAGAAACATTGTCTGGTTCTTTTGCAATTGCTGCTTCTAATTTACCCGTCAACTCATTTAGACGACCATCTGCTAAATAATGATTGATTTCGTTAAATAATAAAGAAATATCATCTGGAAATTTTTCCCGGCCTTCTTCTAAAATAGTTAAACCAGCAGCTCTATCGCCTTCTACCTCTAACTTATATAATGCTTCATAAACAGCAGGTTTAGAGAAACCAGCAGCTCTCAAAGTCATAAAAATAGGCTTTGCTTTTTCTAAATCTTGTGCATTTAAGGCAGCCAAACCAGTATAATATCGTTGATCATTGATAGCAGTATCGTCCTCAAAGATACTTGTTTTGCCATTTTCTACTAAATAATCATGAGCATCCAAAGAATATTGGAAAGCGGTATATGCAGTTGCATAGTCTTTATTTTCATAAAATCCAGCACCTTCCTGAACCAAATGTCCTTGGATTTCAGCAATACCTTTTTGAATAGCTTTGGGATCTCTTTTTTCCGCAAAGTCTATTGCTTTGTAATAAGATTCATAAGCTAGGATAGCAGCATTTCCAACTGCTTTTTGATGATCAGGATTAAGTGTACTCAATAGTTGGTGTGAAGAACAGACGCTATTATAAATATCTCCTTTAGTAATCCAAGCTTTTGCCGTGTTTTTAGTATCTTCGGCAGTAATTGCTGTTTCTATTGAAGTCATTGCCTCTTGTAATTTATCTCCATTGTTAGATGGATCTAAGTCGAAGGTTCTGTAAGCACTAGCTGCTTTTTTTAGAGCCTTTTTGCCTTCTTGTGCAGTTAATGTTCCAGCCACTAATAGTAAAGACAAGAATCCGAACACTAATTTTTTCATTGTATTAATTTTT
>CAYMSC010000166.1:0-11756 GCA_964392805.1 uncultured Saprospiraceae bacterium | reverse complement strand
CTCGTCCAGATGACCAACTTATTATTTCGTCGTTACTTATTTTAGAATAAAGTCGTGACTATTCAGAATAGAGATTAGAGACCATTACATTGAGAGAAAAGAGACTTAGTATCGGCAAATATTAATTTAATAGATTCAAAAATGGTCAAATTTCCGAAAAATAAATCTCGGTTCTCTATTCTCTACTCTCGGTTCTGAATAGTTACATAAAGTCTATTAATTTTTCATGATTGCCAATAACTCTTTACCCTTACCACGAGAAACAGGCACAACAAAATCCACAGTAAAAGGAAAATGAATTTTATAGCCCTGTGCATTGCCAGTTATGCGCTCTGCTTTATCCATGTTGACGAGATAAGAACGGTGGCAGCGTTTGATAGTAGGATAAGCTAGTTGGGCTTCTATATTGCGAATACTATTTCTGAGCAAATATTTTTTAATCTGTTCATTTTCCAGATAATTAATTTCTACATAATTATTAGCAGCCTTTATAAAGACGAGTTGGTCTAAATGAATAACAAAATCTAATTTATCATTTTCATCTTTGAATTGGAGTAGGGTAGTAGTTGTTTGAGGAGCGACAGTTTTAGCTTTTTGATTAAAACTATTAGCAACGGTCTGATGTTTTTGTAATTGGTAAATATAATCCAACATAGCGATGAAAACGCAGGGAAAAATGCTGATTGGAAGAACGGTAATAAAGAAAGACCAGAATCTAGTAAAGGTCATACCCCAACCGAACCAAAGTGCTTGATAAACATAGCAAGCTAATAATGTCAAGCTCAAAGCAATTATTAATAATAAGATTTGCTTCCAAATGACCCACTTTTCTTCGACAATAGTTTTAGGGAATAATCGGGGCAAACCAATAAAGATAATAGAAAAGATGAGAAAGGTTAAAACACCATAACCGCTTAAAAATAGATTTTTATAATCCATTTTTATATTGGCAGTACCGAAAGGTTGAAAAATAATTAGGAATAAGGCAATAAAACACCCTGCCCAAAAATGACGAATCAGATTTTTCTTGACATCGGTATAAAGTGGAGTTGGTTGATTAAAAATAGCTAGCATAAAGTAATTGGGTGAAATTTGAGTGTAAAATACGGAAGGAACCTTAAAAAAATAAATTTAAGGCTTTTACTTTTTTGATTTACTAAAAAAAAGAGGTGGTCAAAATCAGTTGAAAATTTTTAATAATTGTTCTTAGTAGTAAGATTAAAATAACTTCAGATTCTTCTAAGTCGAAGAAATAAGATAACTCACTTAAAGTGAACCGTTTAGCTACCTTATTTCCTCGACAGAATCTGAAGTTATTTTAATCGCGTTCCTTAACCAAAAATAGATACAAATCTTTTTAAAATAAATTGGCGAATGAATATGGAAAGGAAGTAATAGATAAATACTTTAAAAAAGAGCGACTTAGGAACTTAGTGGGAGCTGAAAGGAGATCGCAAAATATAGACATTTTTACAATTCTTAAAAAAATACTTGCTTTAATGGTATTTTTATCAATATATTTGTGGCGAACGATTTAAGAATCGGAATTAGTATTTTGACAAAATTATTTTCTAACCCATATCGGTTAAATTTATGTTAAGAACTTAATAAAACGAGCAACAAGTTTGATTTATTATTATCTTGGCAACATATTTGTTTTACTACTAAACAGATTTCATTAAATCTATTTATTTTTTTACTTCACTAAAATTCGTTCTATAGGTTATAAACTTTACACTTAACAGATTTTAATATTATTTTCATTAAAATACTATAAGTATGCAAGTTATACCGTTGAACGACCAACAGTTAATAGCTCAATACCTACAAGGAAATGAGCGTGCCTTCGAGACCCTTCTTTCTCGTCACAAAGAAAAAATCTATACATCCATATACCTTTTCGTTAAAGAAACTGCCTTAGCAGAAGATATCTTCCAAGAAGTATTTATCAAAATTATTGATACCCTACGTAAAGGTAAATACAACCACGAAGGAAAATTTGTCCAATGGGCATTGCGTATTTCCTATAATATGTGTGTAGATTATTTCCGTCGTTCTAAAAGACGACCAAAGGTTTCTCCAACAGAAACATTTGACATCTTCGACGTATTACAAAATCCTGAGCCTAACGCTGAGCAGACCATTATCAGAAGTCAAACGCACGATAAGATTCGTAGCTTAGTTGACCAATTGCCAGCAGAGCAAAGAGAGGTCGTGATTTTGCGTCACTATGCGGATATGAGTTTTAAAGAAATTGCTAAATTGACTAGAGTCAGTATCAATACCGCTTTAGGTAGAATGCGATATGCTTTAATTAATATTCGTAAGATGGTTGAGGAAAAGGAAGTAAGCTTACTTCAGTAATACAGTTTTCTATTATTCAAACTAAAAACATATCAAACGTTGTTGTTTATCAACAGCCAAAAAAAATATAAACCAATCGAGTTCACCCCTTTTTATTCGATTGTCTAGAAGGACTACCATTTAAACCGATTATAAGTATAAAACCTTCTGTGCTACGGTACAGAAGGTTTTTTCATTTTTCTCCTAGCGTAGCGTATATCATCTAGTATTTTTTCAAATTTTCTTAGCGAATTAAAGTAAAATCTCCTTTGAATATTTCCGTAACGTCATCAACAAATTCCACTTCGGCAAAGTAGATAAATACATCCGTTGATAATGCTTGACCATTATAGGCACCGTCCCAACCGATGCCATTGGTTAAATTAAAATTATCTCTTTTAAATACTAATGCCCCATCTCTTGAATAAATTTCAAATCGTAAAATTTTGCTTACTTCTTCTGCGCCAAAAAGTGTTAATTGGTCATTGATGCCATCTCCATTTGGAGAAAAAGCATTGGGTACAAAAAGCCTTCTAGTTTTTAAGACCAATACGGAAAGCTCATCTTCTGCCGTACAGCCAGTGATTTCGTCCGTAACGATGACGCTGAATTGGGCATTGCCGGTAGGACGAGCACTAACAGTAGCACAATCTAAGCAATCTAAAGAATCCGTCGAAAACCATTCATAGGAGACCAAGCGATTAGTGCTTGCCTCTAGTTCAATTATTTGCCCAAGATTAATCTCCATATCTGCGCCAAGATTGACCGTTACTTCGGGAGGATTATTAATTATAATCGGGTCAAAAGCCTTTTCACAGCCATTGTCATCCCGCATAAGGGCGGTGTAGGAATCTGCACTAAGATTTGTAATTTCCATATTATTACTAAAACTTTGATTATTGACTGCAAATTGATAGGGGGCTGTTCCGCCAGTTGGATTATTAAAGAAAACGATGCCACTATTGTCTCCCGCAGGACAGGTCACATCTTGACTAGAGACCATAGCATCTAAGGGGATTGGCTCTAATAAAGTAACGGTCGTATCATCCACACATCCTTTTTCATCTCTTACGATAAGGTCATACGTTCCTGCGGGCAGGTTATCAATGAAATCAGAAGTAGCGCCATTACTCCAAATATATTCATAATTGCCATTGCCGCCGAAAGTTGCATCTGCTAAAACACCATTGGTATCACCGCCACAGGCTATTTCTTCCATGATTTCAATATTGGCAACGAGTGCATTACTCGGTTGAGGAATGAATAGACTATCGGTACTTTCACACCCCATATCGTTGACAAGTGTCACGGTATGTATTTGGGCATCTAAGGCAGTAGCTGTTTCGGTAGTTTCCCCATTACTCCAGCGGACACTAACAATTGGTTCATTGGAAGTGATAGTTGCTTGTCCATTCATTTCGCCAAAACAATCGACGGGTAAAACATTTGTGAAATTAAGTATTGCTGCTTCGGGTTCTCTGATGGTATATGTTGCGGAATCTCGACAGTTATTTTCATCATTTACAAATAGGACGTATTCACTAGCAGGAAGATTTATTAAATTTAAGCCTATCGGAACGGTTGGGACAAAGAAACCAGGTATCATATCTGCACTAACATCATCTGGATTGAAACGCCAATCAGTATTTAATGCTCCTGTTCCTCCGCTAATTTCTACTTGGAGACGACCACTAGCATTACCTGCACAATCTATATCTATTTGGTCTAATAGGTTTATGCTAATGGGAATAGGAGCAGTAACTGCCGCTTCAAAACTTTGAACACTCTCTGCATTATTCACAAAAATATTAAAAGTCCCAAGAGGAATACCCTCAATGGAAAAGATAGAATCATTGGTTGTAATCACGCCATTGATAATAATACTTGGGTCGTCAATTCCTTGCAAGCGATATTGATAAGGAGGTTTTCCAGCAGTGATGGCTAATTGAATTTGTCCTGTTTCATCAGCAGCGCAATTGAGCGTATCATTGATAACATCAGCCGTAATAGGAATAGGAAATTCCATGATGAAACAAGTATCTGCACTACAGCCTGCATTATTATCTGTTACGGTTACGCAATAAGATACGCCACCAATTAAATTATTGCCAACTTGATTGGTTTGTCCATCAGACCAAGCATAATCATAATCGCCTGTTCCAAATTGGGTACTTGCAATGACAGCTCCACCACCTTCGCCTTCCCCTCTGGCTAAACTGCCTATTCTCAATTCTAATTCGACAGGTTCAACAACAACTAGGCTCGTTTCAAGAATTTCTACACATTCCCCATTAAGAATCGTATCTAAATAAACACCTGTATTAGCATAACTTCTATCTCCAACATTCAATACTTCTCCCCGACAAATAAACGTATCTATTTCGATAGGTGAAGGGAAGGGTCTTTCGACTACGGTAATAGAGAAAATGCCTGTAGAGTCTTCGTCAGAACCGTCAACTAAAATATAGTAGGTCAATTTGGGATTTAGGCATTCCAAATCTAAAAATTCAAAATTTCCATTATTAGGGGAATTTTGATTGGCTACTTCTACTAATTCCCCATCACATTCATCCGTAGGGACAAAGAAAACAGCTAATTCTGGGTCGATTGGGTCACCTCCCAAGGCTTCAGGAAGATCACTGTCTACCGTGATTAATACATCCCTTGATTCGCTAGGCGTAAATTTAAACCAGACGGAATTAGTCGTATTAAATCCAGTAATAGGATCATCAATATTCGTTGTGCAATAATTATTATATTGTTCCGTAATCATGCCACTAGCGTTAACAGGTAGTTCGATGGCATTACAAATACGGTCATTAGTTGCTAGGTTACTATTACCTGCATCTTCGCTGACCGCAATTTTAAAAGTAACAGAACCAATTGACGCTAAATTACTATTTGCTGGAGTCAAAATAAAATTAGAATTATCTAAAGTGTAGGTGATCTCTGTTCCTGGTTGAGGCAATAGGAAGTTACTACAAAGAACCTCTAAACAGCCTTTATCTGACTCGTTAGGTGTCAAATCGCAAGGGTCATCAAAAATACCGTCAAGGTCATTTTCAAAAGCCCATAGACAAACAAATAATTCGCCACCATTCAAATCACTTAAGCAATTGACCGTAGTGGAATAATGCACAACATCTTGATTAGGATAAGCAATTAAATTAGGGCAATCATTAGAATAAAATTTTACGGGTTCATCTTCTATGGCAACACCCCAAGAAGGCTGCCCGAGAATTGGAATAAAGAGTATATTATCTGTGCAGGTAGTAGTGACTGCACCATCTAACACTGTCAATTCTACCGTAAACTGTGCCGATAATTCCAAATAAGAAAAACTTGAAAATAGAATGACCAGAAAAATAGATGTCAATATATTTTTTAGCCAGTGCGTTATATTATTCATTTACAACTAGTTAGGTTGATTTTTGTGAATTCTCAATATAGTTTGTTATAATTATCGTCCGTTCATTAAAAGTTGAAACGATAAAGTTACCGTTTAGATTTTGTTAATTTTTCACAAATCCTAGTTTTCTACTATAAAAGAGTTGCTTTGCTAATCTTTTCCACGCTATCAAAGGAGTTTAAGAATTTTTTAACTTTCAAAAAGATTCAGGGGTATGGAATTGGGGATAGGATAAAATAATTTGAATAGGACTAGAAATATCTAACTTTCTGGCTTGAATTGCAAAATTAAAAGGAAAGGCTTTTTATTTTTATGGAGATTTGTTGGGCAACGGTCTTTTTTGAAAGGAATAATTAGATTTTCTAAATCAATTCAAGTTGTGAACATCGGTAGTAAAGCCTTTAGGTTTTCCCGTCCACGACCTTTAGGTCGGTTTTGCTAGTATTATTTTCAGGCCTAAAGACCTTTGACTGGAAAGCCTGAAGGCTTTACTACCAGTTTTTACATTGAATTAATTAATAGCTTATTTTTATAAAAAAAAAGTATATGACCAATCAATCACTTCTTAATAAATTACAGAAGGATGTGGAAAACATCGTTTTGACTGTGGATAAAGAATTTAAAAAGCTGTCTGTCAATGAGTTGAATCAAAAAGAAAATGTGGATAAGTGGAGTGTGTTAGAATGTTTAGAGCATTTGAATCGCTATGCAGCCTACTATAATCAAGCGATTAAAAATGCCTTAGAACAGGCAAAAGTAGATACTGCTGAAAGTGCTTATAAAAATGGATGGTTTGGCAAAATGTCGATTGATATGATGTCGCCTCAAAATGTAAAAAAGCAAAAAGCGATTGCTAAATTTAATCCAGTAGGCAGCCAATTAGATAAAACCATTGTTACTCAATTTTTGACTTATCAGCAAGAATTACTTACCATGATAGCTCTTGCAAAAACAAAAAATATCAATCAACGAAAAGTGTCCGTAGAATTTTTTAAGCTCATGAAAATGAAGATTGGGGATGCTTTAGCGTTTGTGGTGACGCATGAACAACGGCATATATTACAAGCGCAGGAAGTTTTACGAAAGCTTGAAATTGGGGATGCGGGATAATTGAGTAGGCTTAAATTTAAAGCTGGTGTTATTGTAATTTTTACATAGTGACTATGTGTAAAATATTTAAACACAACAGCGAATATTCGCTAAAAATCTCCATTTCGTCCAAAACTCCCCCTATTTAGTCGATTCTCAATTGCTTTTAGGTGCAATAAACTCAAATCTTGGTAGCTCATTCTTTAACCGAATAGTGTATTTCAAAAGAACATTATTCCTAAAAAATTGAATTATGAGTCATTACATTTATGAGAACCACAACTCCAAGTCATTTTATAATATGTCATGGATTGCGTTCGGATTGTCCTTTGTAGGGATGTTGGTAGGGTTAGTTTATATGGAAGCTGATTTAGCGATGAAAGGCTTTTTAGGTATGTCGTATTTGTTTAGTATCACGGCTTGTTTTACTTTAGCCAAAGTCGTCAGAGACCGACACGAAGCAGAAAGATTTATCAATTTTCAACCTGACGTTGACTATCTAAATTCACATAATAAATTGATTATTAAATAATTATAATTGTTAAAAAAATGACCTTTGGAATGTCATCAAAAGGTCAATTTATTAAGAATAGTTTTGTATCTCCTATTATTTTATTAGCTTTGATTTAAAGCTCTACTTAATTAAATAGATAAAACTATGAAGAAAACTAAATTTCAAACAAACACGTCCGTACATTCGGACCGAACATCTCTTCCATTCCTTTTTCTAATTCCAACAGCTTATAATTACCAATTCCAACCATATTCGACCTTACATTTTATACTCTTTGGTTTACAGCATTCATTTTTCGATAAACGATTTTATTTAGAATAAACACTAGTGCTATGTTTCTGAAATTTCCAACAATAATTCGTAACCATCAAATTTATACACTACTGGACATTTTAGAAGTCAGAAGTCAGACCGTCCCGATTTTTCATCGGGACTGTCAGAAGTCAGACGATATAGGTTTAAAATGCTGATTGTCAGGTGCTTGTATTTTAAAGGCTGACCTCTGACAGAAAAATGTAATTTTTCGGTCTGACCTCTGACCTCTTTTGTCCAGTAGTAAATCAAATTTATTTGGTAGGTTCAAAACATACTGATTATAAGTAATTTAGGAACCAGTCAAAAAAAATTTGCTAATCAAAACTTTGGAAACAAAGCACTAGTAGTACTTACCTTTAGAATGATAGGTTTAGGGCCTACCTTTTTCAAAAAAGACCTATGAGCACTGAGACGTAAAAATTATGGCTCTCTGACAATCCCGTAAAATAGTCGATTCGATTCCAATTTTTTCTTTCTTTTCAATCAGAAAAAATCTTAAAATCAAACCGACCACAGGATTTGTCAGAGAATACACATCATTTCTAATCAATCTTTAAACGCTTAAAACAAAAACTATGGGAAATTACAAACTTTTTATCGACGCCGTCGATAACATTGCTCAAACAGCAAAAGCCAATGGAACAGCTCATCTGTTCGTAGAGGTTAACAATAATCAAGAAACACCTAATCGGATAAACATTGAAGGAACACCAACCGTAAACTTTGGTTCTTGCAGTTATTTAGGATTAGAATTTGATAATCGCCTTAAAGCTGGTGCCATTGATGCAGTCGAAAAATATGGTACACAGTTTTCTTCTTCTCGGTCTTATTTATCCATGAATCTTTATAAGGAATATGAGCAATTAATGAA
Source organism: uncultured Saprospiraceae bacterium (assembly GCA_964392805.1). Classification (GTDB taxonomy): domain Bacteria; phylum Bacteroidota; class Bacteroidia; order Chitinophagales; family Saprospiraceae; genus JAFMDF01. The sequence goes on along the minus strand of CAYMSC010000166.1, from coordinate 3,215 downwards.
TCAATTGTTTCAAGCAAATTGTATTGTTACCCCTACCACCACTTTGGCACATATTGCTGCCATTCCCGTTTTAGTGAACGATGACGATGCCGTTATTATGGACCATCAAGTTCATAATTCTGTTCAAATGGCCGTTGGCTTATTAAAGCCTAGAGGGATAAAAGTTAAAATAATTAGACATAATAGCTTAAAGATGTTAGAAGAGACTATCCAACGTTTGAGTAAGCAGCACAAAAACGTTTGGTATATGGCGGATGGTATTTATTCTATGTATGGAGACCAATGTCCGGTAGAAGAGATAGAAAAATTATTAAACAAGTATAAAAATTTTCGCTTTTATGTAGATGATGCACATGGAATGAGTTGGTGCGGAAAACAGGGGCAAGGCTACGTTTTAAGCAAAATAAAACACCATAATCAAATGGTAGTGGCGGTCTCTTTGAGTAAAGCTTTTGCGACTGGTGGAGGGGTGTTGGTATTACCTAATAAGGAAATCGAAAGAAAGATTAGGCATTGTGGAGGACCTTTAATTTTTTCAGGCCCACTACAACCTGCCAATTTGGGGGCGGGTATTGCTTGTGCGAAAATTCATCTTAGCCCTGAAATTCAAACACTCCAAAAGGAATTGTGGGAGAATATTTTATTTACCAAACGACTTATAGAAGAACTGGAACTTCCTTGTGTTTCTATTAGTGATTCTCCAGTATTTTTTATTGGTGTTAGCTTACCTAGAATAGCTAATAAAATAATTAAAAAATTAATCAGAAAGGGGCATTATCTCAATTGGGGCGTTTTTCCAGCAGTAGGTATGAAAAATTCAGGACTCCGATTAACGATTACCCGATTGCACACCAAAAAGCAGATTAAAATGATGCTGCAAGACATGAAGGTTGCATTAGAAGAAACGTTAGAAATGGAAGATTTTTCTTATGAAGAAATTTATAAAGCTTTTCGAAGAGTTCCGCAGATTAGGATTAAACCCAAAGCAAAAACAAATGGTCATCTAGGGTTGAAGGTAAAAACGTACCAAAGCATTGAAGCTGTCAATCAAGCTTTATGGGACCAATATTTTTTGTCAAAAGGTGTATTAAATTATGATACCCTTAAAATATTAGAAACCACTTTTTCTCAAAATGAAAAAAAGGAAGATAACTGGTCTTTTGAATACATCTTAATTACAGATAGTCAGGAGGAACCAATTTTAATGACTTTTTTAACCACAAGTTTGGGAAAAGATGATATGATGTCTGTTCGGGAGGTTTCGAGTGAAATAGAGTTAATTCGTCAAAACAATCCTTATTATTTAACTTCGGAAGTTTTAGCAGTGGGTACGCCTTTTACAGAAGGGGAACAATTTTATTTGAATAAAAAGCATCCTCTCTGGAAAAAAGCATTAAAAGAATTATTAACCTTGATTGATAAAAGACAACAAGCCAATAATATTAATCAGATAATTATTCGGGATTTTGAAGGAACAGATAAACAATTGGATGAAATTTTCACAGGGCAAGGGTATATCAAATTTGAATTACTCAATAATAATTACGTTGATGACTTTAGTTGGGAAACACCTGAGGAATTTATAAAACCATTCTCGAAGTCTGCAAAGAAAGGTTTCAAATACGATGTATTGCGCAAGATGGATAAATTTGATCTAGTGATTAATGAGCATCCCAAAGAAGCGGATATTCAACATTGGTATCAATTGTATAATAATATTAGAAAAAACAACTATACGGTTAATACTTTTCCTTTGCCGTATAAATTATTTAAACAAATTGCTCAACGACCGAATTGGGTGGTGCTAGAAGTTGTACCCAAACCTGAAATTGCGCTCCCTAATAATAATGGACGTGCGGCGGCTATCATGATTTGTCAAAAAAATGGAGATACGCTGAACGCAGTTTTAGGCGGATCAAATTATGCTTATCAAAAAGAATATCGTCCCTACTCTTGTGCTTTGTACGAAACCGTATTATATGCTAAAAGAAATAATTTTAAGTTATTAAATTTAGGATATACTGCCGATAGAGAAAAACGAAAAGTAGGGGCTTTACAAAGAAAAGCTTATGCGTTTATACAACTCCAAGACGATTTTAATATGGCGGTTATTATGCAAAAGGAAATGAGTGCTTAGCGTTAATGCCATCGCCAATTTTGAATTAGGTAGGAGTGTTAAGAGAAATTTCTTTAGAGCATGTTTAAATTTTCATGATTGAGCGAAAGTAAGCAAATTGATGGAATTTTAAACATGCTCTTAGTAAAACAACACGGATTGTACGTTCTTTTTTAGGATTTACAATCCGTTTTACTTACGTGAATTAATAATTTACCAAAAGTAATTATACCCACCCCCGCATCCAATAAACAAAACACCCAATCCATTCCTTCAACAAACTTCGCCAAGTTTGCAGTGCGCCAAGACTAGGCAGAAGATAATCCAAATTAAAATCACTAGGTTTCGAGGAGGTATCTACGGGGAAAGGAGTAACGGATAAACCTTCGTTGATAAAACATTTGTTAGCTCTAGGCATATGATCCGCAGAGGTAATAAGTAAAATATTTTGGTAAGGATGCTTTATTTCTTTGAGCAATTTGGCGGTAAACAAGGCGTTTTCATGAGTATTTCTGGAATCTGCTTCGACAATAATATCAGATTCGGGAATACCAATGCTTAGTAAATATTGTTTGACTACGGTAGATTCAGAAATTTTTTCACCAAATACATTCCCCGACCCACCAGAAAGTAATAATTGTTTCACTTTTCCTAATCTATACAATTGGACGGCGTGGTGTAGCCGATTGCTACCTGATGCAAAAGGAAAAAGAGATGCTTCATTTGGTAAATCATAGCCCAATTTCATATAACCACTTAATACGACCCCTAAGTCGTAGGTCTCAGACATATCAGCTACCAACAAAGGGGGCGTTTCCCAAGCCTTTACTACCCTACTGCTTATCCAACTATTTGAGAAAAAAAGTAAGACCGCCAAGCATAATTGCAAACTTCTTTTCCGCCATTTTTCCTTTTTAAAAAAAAGGCCAAAACCCAATAAAACGACTATCCAAACTAGAGGATTGATTAAGAAGAGTAGGACTTTTGATAAAAAGAAGAACATATTATTTATTTCTCTACCGTACACTTTTTAAAAACGGCGGCTATGGCGGCTAAAACAAGGGGTTTGGGGTGAGTAAATCTTGATTTTTCAATAAAA
>CAYMSC010000165.1:4181-11772 GCA_964392805.1 uncultured Saprospiraceae bacterium | reverse complement strand
CTCATTCACCTCATAAACCTCATTCACCTTATCAACCTCATTCCCTCATTCACCTTATCAACCTCCTCCCCTTATTCACCTCAAATTCATCCTAATCCCATAACGAGGACGCAAAGTGATCAACGCTTCCACATCAATATTTTGTTCTTTAATTAAATCAAAATCAAAGCGTTGTAATAAGCCAACTAAGATAAGCTGCATCTCCATCAAAGCAAACATGTTGCCGATACATAATCTAGGTCCAGCCCCAAAAGGCATATAGCTCATTTTAGGCATTGCTTTAACTTTTTCTGTGGTAAAGCGATCTGGGTCAAATTTAGTGGGGTTTTCGTACAAATCTGCTCGGCGGTGGGTATTATAAATCAAGCAAAAGACGATATCATCTTTTTTGATTTTTACCCCTCTATATTCATCCTCGCCAATAGCAGTCCGACTAATGCCCCAGACTGGAGGATATAAACGCATCCCTTCGTCGATGACTTGTCGAATATAGGTCAATTGTCTTAAATCTTGGAATCCAGGTAATTTATCTCCGACTATCTCCTGAATTTCAGCTCTCATCTTCGCCACTATTGTTGGATGTTGAGCTAAGAGATGAATCGTCCAAGCAAGAGCATTAGCGGAAGTTTCATGCCCTGCACTAAACATCGTAATCATTTCGTCCATGAGCTGTTGGTCATTCATTTGCTCATTGGAGTCCTCATAAGTAGCATCCATCATCATCTGTAATAAATCTGGATGTTTTTCTTGGCTTTTTCTACGATTGGCAATCGCTTTTAGAACCACCTCATTCAAGACATTCATATCTTTTTTGAATCCTTTCTTTTTACCATTTAAAGGATAGGTAATCCTTGAAAAAGGGTTATTCATTATATCCGTGACATACCTTTGAACGGAAGTCATACTATTATAAACAGCATTTAAATCTTCTTCACTGTTGTCAGAAAAAAGGGATTTTAAGGCAATTTTTGCCGTAACCGCCATCATTTCTCTAGCAATATCAATTTCTGTTCCTCGCTTTTTTTCCAATTCCTCAAAGTATTCCACCGCAGTAATATTCATAACATTAAATAAGTCTTCTAGACTTTTTTTATGAAATGCAGGTTGGGCTAAACGCCGTTGTTTTTGCCAAAATTTACCATTACTGGTTACTAAGCCATTACCTAAAACTAATTTGAGTACATCATAAGATTTCCCTTTTTTATAGTTGCGATGATTTTGTTGTAAAACATAGCGCATAAAGTCAGGTTCTGAGGTGGCAATGATACGCAAAAAAGGAACGGGGTTTTCGTAGGTAGTACCCAATTTTTGCTCCTGATCATAGAAATGCTTTAATATATCCTTACTCATAGCAGGGATATTCCTCAATAACCAATGTCCTTTAGAGGTAGGAAGAGGAGCAAGTGGAGTTGTTGGTGTATGCTGCTTTATCATGATTGAAATTTAGTGATCCTTTTTCAATGCAAGATAAGCGAAACCATTAATTTTTTTTATGGAATTACTTTAAAGTGTGATAATTCTAAGGCTAATTGTAAATAGTGCTAGCTGAGTAGGAAAATCCGTTGTCCTTAAATTATCCGTTGTATTTTTCTTTTAGGGTATCATTTTTTCACCTGACGCTCTATTACATCGCCAATATCTCCGCCATTTTAACCATTTCATTATCCAGCGATTTAACCTTATTAATCGCATCTTTAAAAGGCGTATATTTTACTTTATTATTGACAATTCCAGCCATCACACCCGAACGCCCAGCTAGTAAGCCTTCTACGGCATAATAACCCATTTGACTAGCTAACACACGGTCAGCCGCATTCGGAGAACCACCTCTTTGTAGATGACCGATTATAGAAACACGAGTATCATAATGTGGAAATTTTTCCTTAATGATATTTGCTATTTCTTGAGCGCCACCAGTTTTATTGCCTTCAGCCACGATGACTAGACTGAATAGTTTTTTACGGCGGCTACCTTTTTTTAAACTATTGACAAGTTGGTCTATACTAATATCCGTCTCAGGACAGAAAATTTTAGCAGAACCACTACCGATTCCTGCATTTAAAGCGATAAAACCAGCATGTCGCCCCATCACTTCTACAAAGAACAATCGATTATGAGAATCTGCGGTATCTCTAATCCTGTCCATCGCTTCGATGGCAGTATTTACAGCCGTATCAAAACCAATGGTGTTATCCGTTCCATATAAATCGTTATCTATGGTACCTGGGACACCAATAATGGGAATATTATATTCTTTTTGAAAAATGTTCGCTCCTGTAAAAGTACCATTTCCACCGATAGCTACTAAAGCATTAATACCGTGAGCCATCAAATTTTCATGGGCTAAACTACGGCCTTCTGGTGTCATAAACTCCATGCTTCGAGCAGTTTTTAACATTGTTCCTCCACGATGGATAATATTACCCACCATCTTAGTTTCTAGTCGCATGATGTCTCCTTTTATCATCCCTTCATATCCGTGCCGAATCCCATAAATGTGTAAATCATGGAAAGCTGCTGTTCTTACTACTGCTCTTATCGCTGCGTTCATGCCAGGGGCATCTCCTCCCGAAGTATATACTGCAATTCGCTTGATATTGGTGTTTTTTTCTTTACTCATCTTTTTGTTGTAAGTGGATATTTTTGCTATGAAATTCAACCAATCCTTCTATTGGTTGCCGAATAATTTTTCCTAATTGTAATCCATTATTTTCTAGAACTTCGCTTAAAATTTCTTTTGAAAAATAAGCAATGGACCCAATGAAATGAATCGAAAAATCGGTGGCATTATCGTATTTTAATAATTGTTTATTGATAAAATCATCAAAAGAATCAGCTAGCATTTTTTTTATAAATGGATGTTTTTTATGAGCCATTATAAATTTTGCAAAACTCGCTAAATATTTATTGCCACCTTTATGCTGATATACTTTTTCTAATAATATCTTTTTAGAAATGTCATATTCCCTAGTTAACTTTTTTGCTATTTCTTGGGGTAATGCTCGATAAAAATAACTTTGTAATAATTGTTTACCCAAATAAGCTCCGCTGCCTTCATCACCCATAATATAACCCAATGCAGGTATATTATCTACTATTTTTTGACCATCATACAAACAAGAATTTGCGCCTGTACCTAAGATACAAGCAATGCCTGCCTGATTGCCACAAACTGCTCTTGCTGCACCTAATAAATCATTGGTCACTTGGATGTCGGCATTTTTAAAAAAAACAGCTAGTGCCTTTTGTACGATGGAACAGCTTTCTTTATTCCAACACCCCGCACCATAATAATGAATTTTTTCAACAGATTGATTTAATAAGTTGTCCACAAAAAATGGTTCTAATTCTTTGATAATCAAGGCAGCATTTGTCAGTACAGGATTGAAGCCAATCGTGCTGAAAGCCACATTTTCTTTATTATTGGTAATAATCCGCCAATCAGTTTTTGTAGAACCAGAATCTGCTATTACAGTTGTCATGGTATTGATTTGCTAAAGTGTATTTTTTACACTAAGTACTTTGTTCACAAAGATAAAGGATGAAATGGAAATAGGTTGAATTTCAAATGGAAATTTATAGACTATATGTCGATAAGTACATAGATACAATTAAAATATATCTATTTCGGGCGCTTTTATACTAGAAATGGGATAAATTTTTGAAAATTAATTCAGAAGTCAGACGGTCAATTTCATTGACTGTCAGAAGTCAGGCAAGCTAGGTTTAGAATGCTGATTGTCAGATGTTTGCATTTTTAAAGTCTGACTTCTGACCTCTTTTCAAAATCACTTTTTTACCTGTTTGGATTATACCGATACGCTTCGTTAGAAAGGCTTGATGTTATTTCAGCTATACCTACACGTTTACTGCCTTAACTTAATTATATGAAAGAATTTTATGGGAACTTATTAGAAAGAACGACCAACACCTAAATTATAGTTAATACCTCGGAAGCCTAATTCTCTAAATTCTTGTATTGCCCAATAAGTCCCATTGGGATTAGGGAAGGGATTTCTCAATTTATAGCCTAAATCTAGTCGTAAAATAAAGTATTCAAAATCAATATTTAAGCCCGTACCAGTACCCAATGCTATTTCTCGCCATGATTGAGTCGTTAGTTGTGAACCCGGTCGGTCGGGGTCTTCTCTTAATGTCCAGACGTTCCCACCATCTAAAAATACAGTACTTTCCCAGTCAAAACCAAATAATTGAAAAAAGAGAAAACGATATTCGGCACTAAAAATAAATTTAAAATCTCCCGTTTGATAAAATGGAATGGCGTTTTCTTGATAGGACGGAAATATAACGGGGTCTCTATAACTACCTGGACCTAATTCTCTTACCCGCCATGCTCGAACACTATTTGCCCCACCTGCGAAGAATTGCTTGACGTAAGGAACATCTTCAGAAATACCAAATGGAGCGGCGATGCCTAGATTTGCCCTAAAAGCAAAAGTTCTAGTTGGTCGAAGGGATTTGAATAATCGTATATCTACATCCAACCTAACAAATTTAGCGAAATCCAATCCTAATAAGGTTAGGGTATCAGGTTCTTCTGTTCTAAATTGATTGGCGATGACATTGGCAAGTAGGATTTCGGTACCAGATACTTCGGAATTAAAAAATAACCGCCAGTTTGTCCCTCTTTGGAGATTTCTACCAGCAAATGAAAATCCAAATTCTCGGAATAATAATCCCGTAAAAAGTTGGTCTTGATTAAATGTTCGTTCTAAGAAAGGATTGTCTTCAAATGCTTCTGCGCCAGCACTACCCAGTTCGATAGTTGGTTGAAAAATATTGATACCTAATTGTTTGACAAAATAGCTACGATTTGGGTTATTTTGAATTTCATAACCAAGTGATAAGTCTGTATTAAAATATTGCCAAAAGTTTCTACGCTGGGTAAAATTCAATCCCAAAGAAAGTCTGGTATTTGCATTATCCAATAAGCTTTCGTAAAATTTATCACTAAATACACCAATGCCATTCATTAATCTTACAAAGCCGAATAAGTCTCTAAATTTTGGGATACTGAGGTCAAATCGAGGACTTATATCAAAATTATCAATAAAATTACCAGTAGTGCTATTTCCAACTTGGATGCCAAAACCCAAATTTGCGTTAAATACTTCTGATCCTCCAAACGCATTTTTATCTTGATAGGATAAGGAGGCTTCCAAACCATTTAAGTTGGGACTGGGAATAGGAGAATCTCTAAGAGAAGTGTTCTTGTATTCCAAATTTCCACCGATACTTCGCCTTTGGTTGGGCGGTAAATAAATGTTAAAATTGATGATGGTGGTAGTATCGGCTACTATTTTTTCATCAATATTGGCAAATTTAAAAATGCCTAATTCGCCTAAATTTCTTACTGTTTTATCGTAGTCACTTTGGCTATATAATGCTCCTTTTTTTAAAAAAATTCGATTAGCTATAACATCTGGGCGCACACTATGCGCTGTATTTTTTGGTAACATAAAATGAATCCCCTTGATGAGTGTATCTTTTAAGAGGTTAGTATTTATTTGTGGGGTGTAATAAGGATAAACATAGACTTCTCCTACCTGATAAGTTTGATGAAATGTAGTATCATTAATTGGAAATATTTCTAAGTATAAGGAAAGTTTGTCTATTTTAGAGGTATCGTTTGAAAATGTTAATTGGTCAAAATAATTGACATAAAAATTTCTATAGCCAACATTTCTCAAATGGGTTCTAATTCTTTGTTTTTCTTCTTCAAATAGTTTTATAGAAACAGGTGCTCCTTTTTTTAAAACTGATTCTTTACTGATTCCATTCAGTATTTTTTGAATAGCTGTGTCTTTACTGGCAAACTGAATGGTATCTACGACATACAATTGTTTGGGTTCAACGATATAACTAACTTCTGCTTTTTTGCGATTTATTTTAGTTTCAAAGCTTACTTTTGCATTATAGTAGCCTTTTTGATACAATAAATCAGCCATAGATTTTGCAGTTTCTTCGGTGATTGATTCATTGTATATGCTCGGATATTCTGCGATTATTGGCTTAGATTTTTTGTCTTTCTTTTTTGATTTATAATGAAACCAACGTCGACTAATCAATAAAAAATTAGTATTGGGTTTTTGTTTGACGATACTTAATAAATCAGCTGTTAATTTTTTTTGCTTTTTTATTTTTTGAGTACTTATAAATTTAATTTCATTTTTTTGCAGAAAGGCTTCGTCGTCTTGTAGGTATTTTGTAGTGTTGCAGGAAAATAACAGCAGCCAACAAGCGAAAAAGCATAGTTTTTGCCAGTGGCTGAAGTTGAATATGTTATTTTCTTTACTCATTTATTATAAATCAAAGGTTATTTTGTTATTGGTTTTTGTTTATCATAAGCCTTATGCTGTTAACTCTTTACTATTTATATGCTTTCAAAAAACACCTTAAAATATATACAATCGCTAAAGCAGAAAAAATTTAGGCAAATGTATAATAATTTTGTAGTCGAAGGAGCAAAAATGGCGACAGAAATTATACTACATCAAGGACTTTCGATAGAAGGTATATTTGCTTTGGATGCTTGGATTACTGCTAATAATACGCTTTTGGCTAAGTTTAATGCTATTTTACACACTATTAGTCGCAAAGATTTAGAAAGAATTTCTAGTTTAAAAACGCCTAATCAAGTATTGGTCGTCTGTAAAGTTCCTACCTATAAGTTAGATTTGCCGACAATTAACACTAGTTTAACCCTCTTTTTGGATGATTTGCAAAATCCGGGTAATATGGGAAGTATTCTGAGGATTGCCGATTGGTATGGTTTACCCTACGTTTTTTGTTCCAAAAATTGCGTAGATGTCTATAATCCCAAAGTGATTCAAGCATCAATGGGGGCTTTTTTACGGCTAAAAATTATCTCGACTGATTTTGCTTCGATAACCCAAAAATGTCCAGATTTACCTAGTTTCGCTGCTGTTTTAGAAGGCGAAAATGTCTTTAAAGTCAATTTGCCTAAGAATGGTCTATTAGTCATCGGAAATGAAGGTGCTGGCGTTTCTACAAAAATTAAAAACCAAGCCACTCATTTAATTCGGATACCTAAAGGAAAAAATGGTGGAGCAGAATCTTTAAATGCAGCAGTAGCGACTGGTATTCTTTGTTCGGCTTTACAACAATGATTAATCAACAAATAATTTATCCACTAAAACGCAACCAAAAAGCCCATATCCAAGAGGTTCTCTATTGTTTCAAGATGTCCACCTTCCCATTCTAATAAATTAGCTTGTCGAGTAATTAATAGGGCTTGTTCATTCTGTGATAATTTCCCGAATGATTCATCTGCTGTTCCAAAGCAATAGGTGATATTTGTTAAATCATTAAATTGGGATAATTCTTCCGTATAGCGATTTTGGGCAAGGTTGCCTATTAACTTATTTTGATTTTTTTCTTCGTCTGTTAAGGTACTTGGCGCTCCTGTAAAGGGCGTTGCTCCTCCAATAAAACCTCCAGTATTCCCTGCTTCAAACGATTGCCAGATGATTTCTGGCATATCTAATCTTCCTGCCATTAATAGGAAATTATCAGCGATGTCGTTGCCCTCTCTGACGATTAATTCTTG
>CAYMSC010000165.1:0-4081 GCA_964392805.1 uncultured Saprospiraceae bacterium | reverse complement strand
GAGACATTTCCAAAGAAATTTCCTAAACTCATGACTTCTGAATTTAGTGCTATTCCTGTATTATTTGTTGCTGGTGCTTCTGTACTGGAATCACGATCTTGTCTACAAGCAAGCATTAAAGCACTCAGAATAACAAGATAAAAAAAGGAGGTGATAGGTAGTTTACTCATATTTATTTTATAAACGTAGTTAACAAAACTAAAAGCTGGTTTAGCTGGTATTGCGTTTTCCGAGGATAAAATTAATAATTGTAAATGATGGGGAGTTAGTTAAAGATAATATTTAATTGTCAATTTATTATCATATGAGGGTATAATTTTAATGTCAATGATGAACGATGAACTATAAATGATGAACGATAAATTCGTTTTAAAAAAATATTGAAATCTGATTGGTAATTTATAGGGGAAATAATGAGCTAAAATAAGCTAAGATAATAGTTGCGGGTTACGAGTTGATTTTAAGGAATTAGGGTTTAAACTTGGGAACGTTTAATCTTAATTTTTGGCTGTTTCTATCGTGAAATTCAACCCGCAACTATTTATAGAAAAGATTGATTATCTAAACCCTAGCACTTGTTTTCCATTTCAACCCAGTTCATCGTTCCCATAATCATTTGCAATGCTTTTTATTTCGAATTTCCATCCAATCAAATAGCGCTCCATCCTTTTCGAATGTTTCTATATAATTTAAGCCACATTTTTCTAAAATTCTTTTGTACCCAAGATTGTCAGGCGTTACGTAAGCATGAATTTTGTCGATTTTTAAAGTTTTAAAACCATAATTGATGATAGCTTGCATTGCTTCATATCCATAACCTTGACCCCAATATCTTTCAATTAACCGATACCCCAAATCATAATAATTTAGATGGTTATTTATGGTTTGTTCATCTATTAATTCGAGCCCTGCCCAACCTATGAATTCGTATGAGTCTTTTAGGGTTATGGCCCATCTACCAATACCGTTTTTTTCGTATTGGTCACGGACTATTCTAATAATTTTTCTACATTCATCCATTGTAGTAATGGGTTGTATGCCGATATATTGAAGGACATTTGGGTTGGAATCTAAAGCAAACACCCCCCTCGCATCAGAGGGGAGTAACTCCCTCAATATCAATCTTTCTGTTTCTATAAAAATTTTCATCTAATGTTTAATGTTGTCGAGACGTATTTTCTGTTGTGTTGGGATTTAATTAGCTGCGTAGCTTAATTATAAGTCCAAATCTAAGAAATATTCCTTCTTCTTAGAAATATTCTGGCGACAACTATTTCTTTTTGACTAGATGATGACAAGTAAGCAAATTAAATAATTTACTTGAGGATAGTCTCAGAATTGAGTATTTTTTCTTCCATCAACTCCTTTGCTATATCCCCTTTTTGACCAAATCTATCGAATACAATTTCTTCTTTTAAATCTACTAAAGTCATAAAAACTTGATTAATTTTTGTAATAGACGTAGTTACGTTAGTGGTATTATTTTTTGCTTCTATAGTTTTAATTCGATAGGCAGGGATGTTTTTAGCAAGCAAGAAATTTTTAATAATATTGGAGGAAGTAGAAGAGATATGACTTTTTCCTCTGCTCCTTTTTTTACCAGCGTTAGTAGCATATATTCTTAGTTTGAGTGCTGGATTATTTTCCAAAATGATAGCTATTTCTTCAAGTACTTCGACATCCGTCTTCTTTAAAGAAAATTTAGCGTTACTAAAATTAACAGAACGAGTAAATAGTTGAAAATCAGTATTTTGATTATTGTTTGTTGCACCATTGTTGTTTGATAAAGGAACAACAAAGTCAAGAGCTGTAGACACAATTTTTAGGTTGTTTAACCCATGTGTAGACACATTTTTTTGGAGTAGGTGTAATTGCTTGACTGCTGCTTCATGTGTAGCAAAATCACCCCATTTATAGGTATGGTAAAGAGAAGCAGTCGCTTCATGTTGAACATCATGGAAGCCTGAAAAATTGAAGAATGAAGGTTTAATTTGTTCCGTAAAAGCACCTATTTGAATGCTGTACTTTTCTTGAGAGTATGCAGGACACAGTACTCCAAGTATTGCGGCGAGAAGCCACAATTGTGTGTAAGTTTTGCTCATAGTTTTTAGTTTTCTCTTCTACTTACTAAAGCTTAAATAATAGTAGCAGAATGCATGAATTGATATGTTTGTTTAGTCTTCCTTAATTTTGTTTGTGACGATGGTTTGAAAAAGTGGGTTTTATTCCTAAAATATTTTCCCTTTATTTTATAGAATATAATTTATGGATTGGAGTTTAAAAGTTAAAAATAGGAGGTATGTTGAAACTTAGGTTTCCTAAAAATAAGTGATTAAACAATAAAATGAAACAAAACATTGAATTTTTTATGTATTTTTTTATAAAGAATAATATAAAAAAAAGTATGTATACTGTTTGTTGAATCCGTATTTACCCCCATTGTTTTGCCTGATAAGGGTATCTAACCACATACTGTTCTTTTACCAATTTTTGGATTTTATTCTTTAGTTCTTGAATATTTTCTTTATTAATGGCAGAGACAAAAACATGGTCTCCTTCATAATGTGTTTTCAATTTGTCGGTCAACTCTGTTAAAATTTCAGATTTTGTAGCATCATCTAACAAATCGTCGAAATATCGGTCTCTATATAAATCCATTTTATTAAAAATGAACAGCGTAGGCTTGTCAATAGCCTCCAAATCTTTGAGTGTCTGTTGAACCGTATTAATGTGGTCTTCATATTGAGGATGAGCAATATCTATGACATGGAGTAAAATATCGCTTTCTTTGGCTTCGTCTAAAGTGGATTTAAAACTTTCTACCAAATGGTGCGGTAATTTTCGGATAAACCCTACGGTGTCTGACAGTAGAAAGGGCATGGTTTCAAATACAACTTTTCTAACGGTTGTATCGAGTGTAGCAAAAAGTTTGTCTTCTGCAAAAACTTCTGATTTACTTAGGATATTCATTAGAGTAGACTTTCCAACATTCGTATAGCCGACCAAAGCTACTCGAATCATCTGACCTCTAGTTTTTCGGCGAGTTATATTCTGTTGGTCAATTGTTTTTAATTTCGATTTTAATTTGGTGATCTTATCTCTAATAATCCGTCTATCTGTTTCAATCTCTTTTTCGCCCGGTCCTCTCATACCAATACCCCCTCGTTGTCTTTCCAGGTGGGTCCAGAGCCCTCTCAATCTGGGCAATAAATATTGCATTTGTGCTAATTCGACTTGTGTCTTTGCTTGAGATGTCTGCGCTCTACTGGCAAAAATATCTAGAATCAAAGTACTACGGTCAATAATTTTTACCTTTAAAGCTTCTTCTAGTATCCCAACTTGTTTGCCCGTCAAATCATCATCAAAAATGACCATAGAGATTTCTTCATGTGATTCGACGTATGCTGAAATTTCTTCTAACTTTCCTTTCCCGACAAAGGTTCTTCTATCGGGATTTTTAAGTTTTTGCGTAAACCTTTTAATAGTTTTTGCACCCGCAGTCATCGCTAGAAATTCTAACTCATCCATATATTCTTTTACCCTTTCCTCGGTATCCATTCCATGAATGACACCAACTAAAACGGCAGACTCTATCTCTTTTTTTAAGCCTTTACCTCTATTCTGGTCACCAAGATTCCAATTATAATTATCGTTATTATTTCTTTTGGAAGATGGCTTTTTTTTCAAGGAATCTCTACTTTTTTGTTTTTTCATGGATACTTAAAATTATTGATTGGGATGCAAGAAAAATAACTTAGTAGTAAGATAAAAATAAATGCAGATTCTTTAAAGTCGAACGATTAGCTAAAACACTTAAAATGAATCGTTTATTTAACTAATCGTCCGACGAGAATCTCCATTTATTTTTATCGCGTTCCTTAGAGAAAATGTAAAGTTATTTTTTGCTAAATCCCTTAAGTTATTTCAGTCTTCCAACTTACTTGGCTACGAAATTGAGCAATTTACTCAACTGCAAATTTGCTAAAAAAATTCCATAGTTTTTGGAAAGCTAGAAAAAAGCCTAAATGTATACTAGAAACGGGATAAATTTGTGAAAATTAATTTAGAAGTCAGAAGTCAG
>CAYMSC010000164.1:3410-11799 GCA_964392805.1 uncultured Saprospiraceae bacterium | reverse complement strand
AGGAGCAAAAGAAGCCGTCCTAGATGTTCAAGTTATTGTTTTGCCGTTACTTATTGACATATTTGCCAAAAAGTATCTGTCGGTCCATTTGGCAAATCACATATCGACGAAGGAAAAGGGCTTACTTCAAATGCCGCTTCTTCCAAGCAAGCTTTAATCAACATGGTATCTTGAGCAGATACATAAAAATAACCAAAAACAGGTTCTTTCTCATCTGCTACATTTCTAAAATTGCTGCGAATAACACCTACCGCTGGCTGAAACTGAGTGCCATCTCGTTCCACATTTGTTTTTAATTCCTTCCAATAATTATAGGCCGATTGGCTCAAAGATTCTTGATAGACCGCTAAGTAATAGGTTTCACTAAAAAAAGGCTGAATAAGTGTTTCATATACGGGTAACCTTATTGTGTCATCCGCTACCTTATTACCATCCAGTATTTCTAAATGAGAAAAATCTGGGTTTTCAAAAGATAAACATCTACCTGAGATAAGTGTACCATTTCCAGTGACAGGTGGATTTAATTGTAAGATGCTCCATCTTAATCTTGTTTTTTCTCCATTTGTGCCAATCGTCAATGGCGTAGTGACTCGATATCTAGCAAAACGTCTTGGAGTGAATTCATCAATCGCATTCACCACGTTTTTCATAAATACTTCGTAAGATAAATCTATTATTGGAGGAACAGGAGATAAGCTTTCAAAAGTAGATTCATATTCTTTTTCTTCAACAACTGCTTTCAAGCGATAATTCTGCCCAAATTCTACTTGAAAAGTTGGATAATTTTCTGGAATTACACCTATATAATGACCTATCCCACTTCTCGACAGTGGAAATTCATTCCCTAAATCATCTTCCAATATTACCGAGGTAATCGGCAACACTTTTCTACTTTCTGCACTAAAGGTAAACACTCGTTCAATCGACGTTCGAATCACGGAAGGATTTCCTTTTATTAATTGACTTTGAATGCTGATACTTGATAGTTGTTCTTGATCTGGCACTAAGTCTATTCTATCTCGACAATTCCAATTAATGCCGATTATTAAAAAAAGGAGTAATATTATTTTTTGCTTCATCTTGTTATTTTATGAGGATTTAAATTCACTTTTACTAATGCAAACGTCAACAAAAAGGTTGCATCTGAATTTTTTTTGAAAAAAAATGCTTTAAAAGCATTCAAAAAAGTATTTTTCCGTACCAAATAGTAGACTTGGGAAATGATAAATGATAAACGATGAATGACGCATTCATAAAGTCTTGAAAATAAAAGTGTACCTTTCAAGAAATTGGCCATTTATTTTTTCCTTATTACTAAAAATTCGCAAGTGCAGAAATAATTAAATGTAGAAATATTTAAATAGGGCGAATAAGAGAAACTTACAATTCAGAAAAAGATGTATTTAGATATACCAGATATAATTATTACTCGGCCTAAACCCGAAAATTACATCCTTGAACTGCCGTTAAAAAAAGCAGTCGAAGTGGCATTGGCTTTCAATCAACCTTTGCTATTAACGGGCGAACCTGGAACTGGCAAAACCTTATTGGCCTATAAAATTGCCCATCTCTTACATGAAAAGACTAAAAACAATCCTACCAACGCTCCCTTTTTTACCAACACCCCTTTAAGATTTAATACCAAAACCACTTCTACCGCTAGAGATTTACTCTATAGCTACGATGCGATTGGGCATTTTCAAAATGCCAATATAAAGCAGAAAAAGAAAGAGGATACCCCTAAATCCGTCAAAGATTTCCTAGAACTACAAGCCTTAGGAAAGGCTATAGCTTTAGCCAATCCACATAAAAAATATCAAAAACAATTTAATTGGGAAATGCCAAATCGAGCGCAAAGTTCAGTCGTTCTAGTAGACGAAATCGATAAAGCACCAAGAGATTTCACCAATGATATTTTAAATGAAATTGAAGATTTTGAGTTTACTATTAAAGAACAAAATAACTACATCCTCCAAAAAGGAATGGACAATCCGCAAAGAATATTGGTCATTATGACTTCTAATTCGGAAAAAAATCTACCGGATGCGTTCCTTAGACGATGCCTTTTTTACCATATTGATTTCCCATCGCCTACTAAATTACAACAGATTTTAAAAGCTCAGTTGACCCAAGCCGAATCTGCTGTAATAGCTAAAAATATAAAAGCTATTAGCGAAATTTTTACACAAATTAGAAAAGTAGCAATCCGAAAAAAACCTGCTACCGCAGAATTGGTCGCTTTTACCAAATTACTAGAAATGGATGGTCACTTAGCAAGTAATGACCCCCAATATCATCAATGGTTTATTGATAATTTATCTCTTTTGGCAAAATCGAAAGAAGACATTATGGCTATAAAGCAATTTTTGGAAGTGCAGTAGGTAGTCGCACGAGATGTTGAAAATTGAAAATTCTAAATTGAAAATTGAAAATTCTAAAAATATCACTCCTTTTCCATTAAATCGCTTGCTCAATCGTTTGCAGACACAAGCTGATTTTGATATTACGCCTGCCGATATACTAGCCGTCCAACGATTAATACAAACCCAAACTAGCTTATTACTAAGCCCAACAGGTAGACAAGAATTGCAGTATTTGCTCGCCCCTATTCTTTGTAAAAGTCGGACGCAGCAAGCTCAATTTTATACCATCTACCAAACTTATTTAGCAGAAGATTTACAAATAGAAGAGTATCCTACTACGGCTAAAACGAAGGCCAAAAAATCTAATCTATATTGGTATGCTGCTTTATTACTCGGCTTATTAGGTTTATTATTTTTGATTTATAAATTTGGATTTAAAGAAGAATTGTCCATTGCTAAAATTCAATTTGAACGACCTAAAAAACAACTCCATATTGGTGATACACTGCGTATCAAAAATACCTCTTTGGTCGATAGCGAAGTGCCTGTCATTTATGAATGGGCTTATTTAGATAAAAAAATTTCAAGGACTGAGCTACAGCAAAATAATTTAGATTTCAAATTTGCCATTCCGCCAACTGAACAGAATTATCTCAAAATCATTCGTCTAGTTGGTCGAGATTCCTTGACTCAAAAAATATTGGGCGTAGATTCTACCGTCTTATCTATTTATTGTCAAAATCCGCCTATCATTAATACCCTTACTATTGGGGATACGCTATTAACTGCGGGTACACCCCTACCCTTCTCCGCAGAAGTAAATGGCGATAATCTAGCATTTCATTGGCAATTTGGAGATGGAGATACGTCTACTTTATTCGCCCCCGTTCACACTTATGAAAAAAATGGCAATTACCTTATAAAATTGACAGTTAGCGATACACTAAATCGCTTCGGTAAATGTGAAAGTAGCCTACAAACTTATTTAAAACTCGAAGCTAAAAAATTAGAGGAAGCAATCATTGCTTCTACTCCTTTTACGCTCCAAAAAGAGCCGCCTAAAACGGTGCTACAATCCAAAGCATGGGCTTATATTATTTTGATGCTTTTATTGACTGGGGCAGCTTGGAGTTGGTTGCAATGGTTGATGCGACCGCTTTTGGAAACCGCCCCTAAAGACTATTTTAAATCTGCTTTATCAAAATCTGCTAAACCTTTAACAGAGTTAATTCAGCCTACTTTTCTACAGTTTGAAATCGCTAATTTATTACGCAAAAGACAAGCAGGTAGAAGAAAAGAAATGGCATTGTCGAAGACCTTAAAAGCGACGGTCGAAAAGAGTGGATATTCGGAATTGCATTATCAATTTAAGACCAAACCCACAGAATATATTGCTTTAGTGGACTTAACCAACCACACAGAAGACCAAAAAGCATTAGCCAACTATCTACCTGATTTTTTTAGTAAGCAGGATGTGTTAATACATCCTTTTTTCTATGAAAATGATTTTGATAAAATTTGGAGTACTCGGTTTCCAAAAGGTATTTCGCTCCGAAAACTATATGAGTTTTATCCAGAAAATCGTTTATTAATTTTTGGTAATACGCAGCAGTTAGTCCATAATTGGCAGCAGCATCAACAATTGCCAAAAGCTTGGGAACAACTCTCCAATCAATGGGAACATCAAGTCGTTTGTACCAATACCGCTATTCCTGACCAATTTTTTTCGACGCTACCCTACGATACGCCGCTGTCCTTTTTTCCTGCCAATTTATCGGGCATTGGACAAGCTATAGATTTCCTAGAGGAGAAAGTCGCCAACGACTCCGAACAAGAAGCAACTTGGGTCAATCAAACAGCAACAAATCCATCTGCTAATCAATCATTTGATGAAGCCTATCACCTACTTTTTCAAAATAAATACCCTAAAATATATCAGTGGTTTTTAGCATTAAATATTTATCCATCGGCTGATTTATCCAATATCATAGCTATTGGAAAAGCCTTGAAAATTGAACCGACTTATGATAATTTACAGCTAATAGCACCTATTGCCAATCTACAAAAAAACAATTTTGACAAAACACTTTGGCTAAATAATTGGGAAAAATTAACGATAACCGAGGAGCGATTGGCACGACAAGTCATAGTCACAGAATTAAAAAATAGTTTAACCGCTACCACTAAAAAAATAGACTCCACTGCCTTAAAAAATAATTTAATCATTCAAGAATTTGCGCTGCAACCGTTTGAGGTCGAGCAACAAAAAAAAGTACGCTATTTATTTCAAACCGAACAATTATCTGATTTACAATTAACCGAATTAGATTTAATCGTCCAACGGCATACTACCAATTATCGCACTGGAAAAATCAATGGCGAAACCTTTGTTAATTTTTTGAATGAGGAACTAAAGAAACGAAAAAAAGCATCTATTCCTTGGAATATTCCCTATTTCTGGTGGGCAGTTGGATTAAGTTTAGCGGCTTTATTATTAGGTAGTAGTATGTACTTCAGTGATGGCGACTTCTTAAATAATCGCTTCCATATTGCCAAAAGTGAAGCTGCTCGATTAAATAATTTAGCGGTCGATTATTATACGGAAGAATTGCCTTTGCCAGAAAAACAGGCTACAAACTCAAATAAATTAGGGATTAACTTTAAAGGCATTAATCTAGTTTCTACTACGACTAGTCAATTTTTGGAGCAAGCCATTCTAGTCGATTCTGTTTTTGAAAAAGCACACCTTAATTATCAAAAATTGATGTATAATGATGGGTTAAAGCATTATCAGTCCTATGTAGAAAATAATACTTACCCGCTAGTTAAAGCAAAATATCCCTTAACCCAAGCTATCAAATACCATCAATTTAAAGACACAACCGTTTATCATTCTGCGATGCTTGCCTTAGCCAATATTCATCACCTTTTAAACGAGCAAGATAGTGTTTGTCAATTATTAGAAGTGCTAAATAAAAACGCTAATGAGGAAATATTAGCCAAGGTCCAACAACTAAAAAAACAAGCTATTTATTGTGCCGACCAACCAGTGACTGTGCTGCTTAATGGTCAAGTGGTGGATGCAAAAACTTTAAAAGGAATCGAAGGGGTATTAATACAACAAAAAAATAAGCAGGTTAAAAGTGGTGCTAATGGATATTATCAATTAGCAATTATTAAAGTTCCCAATCAAACCAATACTACGCTAACTTTTAGTCAATCTCAATATCAGCCGACCTCAAAAACGATTGAGTTGACGAAGGCTAGTTTAGCTATTCCCGTTGTTCAATTGATGCCACTCTCGTCGATTGTTTATGCTATCAATGGTCAAATTATCAATGAGCAAACAGGAGTAGCGATTCCCAATATTGCGATTGGTGGCACAACCTCTAATCAAGATGGCTATTTTAGCTACTCCTATACGCCTACTCTTGGAAAAACAGGAGAAATAGTTGTCAATATTAAAACGAATGGCTATTTACCTTACGAAAAAATAATTGCCGTTGATAAAATACCAAAGCAGTTGCTTATTGAGTTACAGCCGCAAGTTTCGAATATTACTTTATCGGCTTTTGATTTTCCTGTACCTCCTATGATTATTGTACCTAGTGGCACTTTTACGATGGGATGTACTCCTGAACAAGAATATGTTTGCCAATTGGACGAACGCCCTGCACACCAAGTAAAATTAGATAGTTTTGAGATTGGTAAGTATGAAGTCACTAACGAAGAATTTGCCGCTTTTTTGAACGATTATGGTAGCCATACTATCAAAACAGGTGCTTATGCTGGTAAAACCCTCGTTAAAGCAGACCTTTGGGGAGTAAAACTAAGTGTGGATGGTACTTGGCACCCCGTCGAGGGTTACAGCACCCACCCAGCTATTGGTATGGCACAACATGGTGCAGCTGAATATTGTAAATGGCTTAGTGAGAAAACGGAGCAACATTGGCGTTTGCCTACAGAGGCGGAATGGGAATATGCAGCTCGTGGAGGTCCTAAAAGGGCTAATCATATTTTTGCAGGAAGTAATAATTTGGCAGCAGTCGCTTGGTGTTATCAAAACAGTTTTGAACAAGGACCACAACATCGCAATTATGGGACCAATCCCGTCGGACAAAGAAAAGCAAATACCTTAGGCATTCACGATATGAGTGGTAATGTTTTTGAATGGATAAACGGTTGGTATCAAGCGGATATTTATGAACAACATGCTACAAAAATCGTCACCAATCCCGAAGATGCTACTGTTGGTGAAAAACGAATGTTAAGAGGAGGTTCTTGGTATTTATTTTCCAAAGATGACGCTCGTGTCTCTAATCGAGTCAGCGTTCCTGCTACCACTCAAGGAAATATTAGTGGATTCCGAGTGGTTAGAGTTTGGAAGTAACCTGAAACCTAATGCAGTCTACTACTCTGCTGAAGGTTTTGATTTTATATTAAAAATAAAATCGGGTATAAAGTTAAATACTTTGCCTTTTCTAACAAAAAAGATAAATTTACCATTATTATAATAAGTTAATCCATACAAGCCTTCCAAATCCACAAAAACTACTAGACAAATATGTTTTCAAAGAATAAAAGGATAAAACGGAAATTAGAAGCGGCAGAGACCTACGAGGAGTGGCTAAAGTATGCGGCAACACAGGATGAATTAACAGGGAAAGCGGAGTGGAAACTAGTCGAGGAATGTGAATTGTATGATAATGAGGAAATTAAATTGCGCTTAGAAAAACTACGAAAAGAACGAACAGAAGGGGACGACGAAGGGGTTTTGTTTTTGTTAAACGAAGGAATACACGGCAACATGGGAGGGATGGGGAATCCCAAATTACATACCCAAGCACTCAGCGGAACGAAACAACTAATTGTCGATTATGTGGACGAGATAGCTAGTGCTTTGCTCCATATAGCAGATTCAAACAATGAAAATATCTCTTTTAAAGAAAAATTAGACTTTTTTCACCGAGCTAGCTTGTGTTTTGGGCGTTCCGCATTAATGTTAAGTGGGGGCGGACAATTGGGGAATTTTCATATGGGCGTTCTAAAAGCATTGGCAGAGGTAGATTTAATACCCGATGTGATTTCTGGAGCTAGTGCAGGGTCGCTGTATGCAGCATTGGTAGGAACAAGAAGTAATGAAGAACTATTAGAATTTTTAGCAGAAGACCGATTATTAAATATATTGGAAAAGGAAGCTATTATCTATAAAAAAATAGCGAAAAATCAAGATTTAGTTAAGGTACAAGATTTAGAAACAATCGTAGAAAATGTTATTCCAAATCTTACTTTCCAAGAAGCTTTTCAATTAACTGGTAGAAAAATAAATATCTCGGTGGCCCCTTATGGCACTAAGCAGAAATCTCGATTATTAAATGCGATTGCTTCCCCGAATGTTTTAATTCGTTCAGCAGTAATGGCGTCTTGTGCAATACCTGGCATTTTTCCACCAGTAACCTTGATGGCAAAAAATAAAGATGGAGAAACACAAATGTATTTACCGTCCAGAAAATGGATTGATGGGTCGATGTCCAATGATTTGCCAGAAAAGCGTTTATCCAGACTATACCAAGTCAATCATTTTATTGTGAGTTTGACCAACCCCTTGGTTTTACCCTTTGTGACCGACCCTTCAAAAGAAACTGGGCGATTTGCACCTATTAAAAAATTTGGCTTGTCTGTGATGAAAGAAACAACCCAATTTAATTATTCCATCGCCAAACGATTTTTTAAATACGCGCCCTCATCCGTAGCCTTAGCCGCCAATAATATCAACTCTATTGTCCAACAAAATTATCTAGGGGATATTAATATTTTGGCAGACTTTAGTGTATTTAATTCCCGAAAAGTATTATCTGCTTTATCTTTTGATGAATTAAACGAGTTGATTAGAAAAGGGGAAAAAGCAACTTGGTCAAAAATTGAAGCGATTCGTATAACCACAAAAATAGGCCGTATCTTAGACAAAATTTTAGAACGGTATGAGGCGGAGGAATTGGCTCTGGCTAGTAGTGTTTTGGGAAAGA
>CAYMSC010000164.1:0-3310 GCA_964392805.1 uncultured Saprospiraceae bacterium | reverse complement strand
AAAGAGAAAGAGGAAATAGGTAAGTGGTAAGTTTATAGTGTGTGTGTAAAAGCCCTATATTTTAAATTATTATCATATGTAACGGGAGCAATTGGAGTTTGTCCCCAACTACATGCCGTCCCGATGGGACTTTGAAGGTTAAATCGTTTACCAGAATAGATTATTACCGATATGTAACTTTTGCTTAATATTTTGATGGTTTAATGGCTTGATTGCTTGATTGTTATTATAAGACATTGACAAACAACAATTTAATCATTAAACCATCAAACAGTTTTATAAAATAAATACATTCAAAATGATTTTAAAAACGAAAAACACGATACTTAACTACCTATTAATTGGGTGTTTGTGTACTATGACAGTGAGTCTTTTTGCTCAACAAAAAATGACGGTTAATCCTACCAAAGCAGGATTTTCTAAAGAAAGATTGGCTAGATTAGACGCCTTTTTAGACAAAGAAATCGTAGCGGGAAATATTCCTGGTGCTGTAAGTCTGATTTATAGAAAAGGCGCAATTGCTCAACACAAAAAACATGGATACAGCAGTTTGGCAACAAAAGAGCAAATGGAATTGGATGAAATTTTTTACATCCAGTCAATGACAAAGCCAATTGTAACGGTGGGAATAATGATGTTGTATGAAGAGGGCTATTTTGAATTAAATGACCCCATTGCTAAATATTTTCCAGCTTTTAAAGATATGTCGGTTGCCAATTTTGTAGATGTGGAAGGTTCGGAAGAAAAGAAAATGGAATTAACGCCAGCAGATAAGCCAATTACCATTGCTCATTGTTTGAGCCATACCGCAGGTTTTTCGCATGGTTTAGGGCCAACCGAAATTGACCAAATGTATTTGAAAACCTTATATTTTCAACCGCATCAAACAATAGAAGACCGAGTGATGGCGATGTCAAAATTGCCATTAGTTGCTCAGCCTGATAATATCTGGTATTATAGTGCCGCACCAGATGTATTGGCTTTATTGATTGAGCATTTTACGGGTCAGTCTTGTTCTGATTATTTGGAAGAAAAGATTTTTAAGCCATTGGGTATGGACGATACCGGTTATAATTTAGCGGAGTCTAAGAATGACAGAATCGTCACCCTTCACCATAAAGACAAGGCGGGTAAATTGGTTCCTTTTCCACAACGACAACCCGTAGGGCAAGGCAATACCGTTTTTGGTGGAACGCATGCTTTATTTTCTACGGCAAGTGACTATTTAAAATTTTGTCAAATGTTAATGAATAATGGCAAAGCGAATGGGCAGCAATTTTTGGGTAGAAAAACGCTGGAATTGATGACTGCGGATAGAGTCGGAAATAAATTGCCCGGTGCTTATGGTTTTGGATTGGGCTTTGGCGTGAAGACGGATTTAGCAGCTTCTGGACAATTAGAATCAGAAGGTGTTTATTATTGGAGTGGTGCGTTTTGTACTTATTTCTTTATCGACCCAGAAGAAGAATTAATTAGTTTATTGATGATGCAAATAGACCCTTATTCTAATTTTTATAGTCGAAAATTTCGGCAGTTAGTTTATCAAGCAATTGTGGATTAATTTTTCTTGGGCTGCGAATTTTGGGTTGATTTTAAATGATTTTTGCATACTCTAAAGATTCCAGTCCGTACGAGCTTAAGACTACCCACAGATAAATAGTGAATTTATCCCGATGCTCGGGAAAAGTTATGCCGTTCCGATGGGACGCTGATTAAAAAAGAAGAGGAGTAGTATTCGTTACCGATATGTCGGCTCTACGAGACTATTAATTGAAAAAACAAAATCCCGTAGGGACGACATATCGGTAACAAACATAAAAAAGCCCCTTTCTACTCTTCAAAGTCCCGTAGGGACGACATATTATCATTCTTGGGATAATCAATAGCCCGTACGGGCTGGAAGCTCTCTCTAGCTACTCCTAATCCAAATGTTTAAACATCCAAAAACACAATTAGGCAATCATTTTTTTTTAAAAGATTAAACTAATTTACATTTTCGATGTTATAACATCAACATAATTTTGAAACAATGACGATAGAAAAAGCAATCCAACAAAAGAGACCTTTTAGAAATGCCTATCAAAAGGTGATAGTCAATTTAATTTATACACAAAATTGGGTAACTAGCCAACTACAGCAACATTTGAAACCCTATGGTATTACGATGAAGCAGTATAATGTACTGAGAATTTTGAAGGGCGCGGATAAACCAATTACAACTTCTACGATAAGAGAGCGCTTATTGGATAAAATGTCAGATGCTTCTCGAATGGTGGACCGATTGCATCAAAGAGGTTTAGTTGTTAGAGCAACCTGTCCTACGGATAGGCGTTTAGTCGATGTAAGTTTAAGTAAGGAAGGGGAAAAATTATTGGCTGTGATGTCTAAATTTAATAAACAGATGGATGATATTGTTTCGCAGTTGACTGAATCAGAAGCAGAACAATTAAGCCAACTATTAGATAAATTGAGGAAATAATAAAAGACTGTGAATTTTTGATTTGCAGTTTCTTTTTACCTCAATCAATGTTATAACATTATTTTTTTAAAATTTAAATTTATATTCTATTATGAAAAGTGTTAGAAATTTTATCCTATTAACCATGTTTGCTTTTATTGGCTTTGCTTTTACCACATTGACCACTATAAATGTAGATACTACTGCTAGTCAAGTTACCTGGAAAGGATATAAAGTAACAGGCGAACATACAGGAACTATCGGTGTTAAAAACGGAAATTTTGTCTATGATGGAGCGATATTGACGGGAGGAGCTTTTGAAATTGATATGGCCTCTATTACTTGTACAGATTTACCAGAAAAGGCAGGAGGTAAATTAGTGGGGCATTTAAAGTCGGATGATTTTTTTGGCGTTGCAACGCATCCAACTGCAAAATTTGAAATTACAAAAGTTGTTTCTAGAGGAAAAGCAGGAGATTATAAAGTGACTGGAAACTTGACCATTAAAGAAATGACTAAAGAAATTCGATTTAATACAACGGTTGACAATAGCACAGGTGTACCAGTTGCAACTGCGGATATTACTATCGACCGTTCAGATTTTAACGTAAAATATGGTTCAGGAAGTTTCTTCGATAATTTAGGAGACAAGACGATTTACGATGAATTTGATTTAGGCTTAAAATTGGTAGGAACGAAATAATAATTCTAAAAAGTAGCAAGCTCAAATCCCCCATTTGAATTGTGAAAATTAAAAGCCCATGTCCCTCTAAAGAAACATGGGCTTTTTTATCCCTTCACCTCATCAACCTCATCACCTCATCAACCTCATCACCTCATCAACCTCATCAC
>CAYMSC010000163.1:0-11825 GCA_964392805.1 uncultured Saprospiraceae bacterium | reverse complement strand
TTATCTTTGAGAAAACATCAAAGATGAAAAACTTTAATTATTCCTTATTACTCTTATTATTATTCACTACTTCTTGTACAGCACAAAACCCCAATCTTGCCCAAAGATTAGGCTACGCTAAAGATGCTAAATTATTAATCATCCACGGGGATGATTTAGGTGTTTCGCATTCAGTAAATGCAGCTAGTATTGCTGCTCTTGAAAAAGGAATGGTTAATTCTGCTAGTATCATGGTGCCTTGTCCTTGGTTTCCAGAAATCGCCGCTTATTCCAAAGCAAATCCAACGGTTGATTTAGGCTTACACCTTACTTTAACAGCAGAGTGGCAAGATTACAAATGGGGACCTGTTGCCCTTAGTTCCGAGAAAACGGAGTTAGTAAACGAACAAGGATTTTTGTACGATAATTGTGCAGACGTTGTCCGAAAAGTTAGTGCGGAGGACATAGAAAAAGAATTAATTGCTCAGGTTGAACGAGCCTTGGCTTTTGGGGTAAATGTCAGTCATTTAGATAGTCATATGGGCTGTTTATTCAATCCAAAATTCTTTGAGACCTATTTAAAAGTGAGTCGAAAATTTGGTTTACCTGTGCTAATACCAGCGTCTGGCTTGCGGCAATTTCCAGATATGGCAAAAAAAATCTTGCCTACCGATATTGTGATTGATAATATTTTTATGCTAAATCCTCCTGATGCGGAAAAAGGAGCAACTGCTTTTTATACGAAAATGTTGCAAGATATTCCTGTGGGAGTTAGTGAAATGATTATTCATTTGGCGTATGATGATGCCGAAATGCAAGCAGTAACTATTAATCATCCTGATTTTGGTGCGGCTTGGAGACAGAAAGATTTTGATTATTTTACCAGCGAAGCATGTCGAAAAATTTTAGCCGAAGAAGGGATTCAATTGATTACTTGGGGGGATTTGAAAGAATTGATTGAATAAGATTGATAGAAGCTTAAATTATTAAATAATGAACTCAAAATTTACTAGCTTACTTTTTTGCAGATATGGGAGTCATTTAGGCTGTAATTGATTGTGGGTATGACTTTGTAGTTTTGCTAAGTTTTGAAACTTGTTAATAAAAATCTATGTTATTCTTTTAGTTTAATTATTTTTATGTCAAAAAACGGTCTATAATTTAATATTTAATAATGATATCAAAGGAAGATTTGGGAAACATGCTTTTGGAGATGGAAGCAGATAGAATGGAGAAAACTATTTCTAAAACGGATACTAATAAATTTGGAGAAGCGATATGTTCTTTCAGTAATGATATGGCAGCTAAAGGATTGCCTGGTTATCTTATTGTTGGAGCTAATGATGATGGTTCTA
Source organism: uncultured Saprospiraceae bacterium (assembly GCA_964392805.1). Taxonomy (GTDB): domain Bacteria; phylum Bacteroidota; class Bacteroidia; order Chitinophagales; family Saprospiraceae; genus JAFMDF01. Next base: position 10,491 of record CAYMSC010000163.1, on the reverse strand, counting down.
TTGAAGGGATTGATATTGATGAACAAATTATACAAACTTTATTAAGCTTTAGAACAGATGGCAGAATTGTTCCACCACCAACAATGATTGTCGATAAATTTAGCTTTGATGAAGGAGAATTAGCAGTTGTTGAAGTTTAACCTTCTCAAGTACCGCCCGTAAGATTTAAAGGAAAAGTTTGTATAAGAATAGGCCCAAGAAAAGCTACAGCCAATGAAGCTGAAGAAAGAATTTTAAGTGAAAAAAGGTCTACTTTTGCAAGGTCATTTGATACTCAACCATGCTTTGGAAGTTTTATTGAAGATTTAAGTATAGATATTTTTAAATTAATTTATCTTCCTACAGCAATAGATGAAGAAACATTAAAAACAAACGGGAGAGATATTAAGGAACAATTAGCTTCTTTGAAATTTTTTGATTTAAAATCAGATTGTCCTACTAATGCAGGTATTTTAATGTTTGGTAATAATCCTAGATTTTATCTCTCAGGAGCAAAAATACAATATGTAAAATTTGAAGGGATAGATGAGGTTAGCGAATTTTCTTATGAGCATAGTTTTGACGGCGACTTAACTACACAAATGAGAGAAATGGACAGATTCATTAAAGCTCAAATTGTTAAAAAAGTTCAACATAAATTAGGGGAAGATTATACTTATTCATATCCTAGTTCTGCTATCCAAGAACTCTTATACAATGCCGTTATCCATAGAGATTACCAATCAAATGCGCCAATCAAATTTTATGAATATAGTGACAGGATTGAGATAATTAATCCAGGCGGTTTATATGGAGATGCAAGACCAGAAAATTTTCCAAATCAGAATGACTACAGAAACCCAACATTAGCCGAGGCAGCAAAAAATTTAGGGTTTATTAATAGTTTTAATGTAGGAGTTAAAAGAGCAATAGCTGCATTAAAAGCAAACGGAAATCCTGACCCTAAATTTATAATTGATCAAGTAACTAATTTTGGTGTAATAATTTATAAATGAAAACGATTGTATTTTTTAATAATAAAGGAGGAGTGGGTAAAACAACACTAGTTTATCACTTTTCTTATATGCTTGCAGAATTAGGATATAGGTCTTTAGCTATAGATTTAGACCCCCAAGCTAATTTATCTTCGATTTTTTTGGCCGATAAAAGACTACAAGAGATATATGATAATGAAAATTCAAGACCTACCATACTAGAAAGTATTAAACCTTTAAATAGAGGTATTAGTGATATTAAACCAGCTCATATTGAAAATATATCTGATAAAATTGGTTTAATAGCAGGAGATTTGGAATTATCTTTATTTGAAGATAAGTTGAGTAGTGGTTGGGGAAATTGTTTAAATAGAGATGAAGCAGCATTTAGAATAGTATCTTCTTTTTATAGGGTGATTAAAGAAGCAAATAAAAGATTTAATGCTGATTTTAATATTATAGATATAGGTCCTAATTTTGGAGCGATTAATAGAGCTACTTTAATAGCGGCTGATTATGTTGTAGTACCTATGGCAGTTGATTTATTTTCATTGCAAGGGCTTAAAAATTTAGGTGACAGATTAGATAATTGGCATTTAGAATGGAGCGATCGTGCAAGTCGAAATCCTGAACCATCTTTGTTGTTACCTTCCGCAAATATGAAACCGTTGGGATATATTGTTATGCAACATGGAATAAAGGAAAAAAGACCAGTAAAATCATATTTGAAATGGGCTAACAGAATACCGCAAGTTTTTAATGAATTTGTACTTAAAAATAATAATATTTCACAAAAGAGAGTTGAAAATGATGATTACTGTATTGCATTGCTTAAGCATTACCACAGCTTAATCCCTATGGCTATGGAAGCAAGAAAACCTATATTTTTATTAAAACCAGCAGATGGTGCAATTGGAGCCCATTTTGGCGCAGTAAAAAGAGCATATAGTGATTTTGAGATGCTTACGAATAAAATATTATCCCTAATTAAAAATGGATAATCTTTTTTCCTGAAATTCCATCGTGAGAATTGCTGATAAAACTTATCAAGATGAAGTAATAATCGCATCTCCTACTTTAATTACATCTGTACTATTAGACAATTCTTTTTCCCATACCGTATTCACTCCAAAATAAATTTTCTTCTCAAACCGTCTAAAACTAGCCAACGTCCGATTGGGTTCTTTAACAATTTCTGCCGTTTCTTGATTAATGTTTACCATATTACAACGTACACAACGATGGGTAACTTTAAGGGTATGTTGACCAATTTTAATCATACTCCACTCATCTTCTATGAACGGTGTTCCGCCTGAAAAAACTAAATTAGGACGGAAGCGATTCATAGATACAGGACTATCCAACCGTTGATTTAAATCATCCAATCCAGCTTGACCTATTACTAACATTGGCGAGCCGTCCGCAAAACTTACTAGTTCTCTTTCTGTGCTGTATTTTTCTTTCATTCTACGCTCCGCTGTATCAGGCATATAGACTAACTGACATGCTGTTTTTAATTGATTGGAGAACCACTCATTAATCGCCTTCGGCATCACTTGACAAATACTGGAAATACCCCAAACATCTACTTCCTGTTCTTTGATAAATGCTTTGGGTTGAGTTGGTATAATTAGCACGTTATCCCGTTGGTCTTTATGCCAAACATGAATTTTATCTTCTTTAAGGGCGGTATGTAATAAAGCCATTTGACGAATGGTGCGCTGGGTCATAAACACACCTTCTTCATCAATTAATAGGAATCGGCGGTCATTTTTTAAACCTCTGATTTCTAACTGCACGCTGTCTAATCGGATGCCTGCTAAAGATTTGATAGGGTAGATGTATATATCGCTGAGTTGCATAAAATGATTATTAATTAGGAGTTAATTCGACAAAATTAATGGAATTATATTTTCCGTTTGAAATAAGCGATAAAATTACCAAAATGAAAAGTATAGTCATTATAAATTTAATGGAGTAAAAGACAAGTTTGGAAAGACTTCTAAAATAATTTTCAAAAAAAACAAAAACTTGTCCCCTACCTTAAAAACAGTTTCGTCATGTGGGGGTAATTCTATTTTATCACTCATTCTTAAAACATTACAAAATTTTATATGATATTACGAATAATTTAAATTAGCAGTAAGTGGGGAGAAAAATTATTGCTAGAGCTATTAATAGTAAGATAAAAATAAATGTTCAATTTTTTAGAGTCGAAAGATTAGCTAAAACACTTAAAATGAAGCGTTTATTTAACTAATCCTCCGACGAAATTAAACATTTATTTTTATCGCTTTTCTTAGCGAAAATTTATTTTTGTTCAGGCACTTACGGCAAGAATAATCAATCAACTAATAATCAATCAACCAAAATGGCTTACGACGAATTTATTGCAGATAGAATGCGGCGTGTTTTTCAAGAAAAAAAAGTCGCCTACGTAGAGAAAAAAATGTTTGCGGGCTTATGTTTTATGATAGACGAAAAAATGGCTTGTGGCATTCACTATGACAAAAAGAAAGCAACTGATTTATTAATGGCTAGGATAGGGGAGGAGGCTTCGGTTGCAGCAATGGAAAGAACAGGCTGTCATCCCATGGATTTTACTGGGCGACCGATGAGAGGCTATGTTTTTGTAACGCCAGATGGGTTTGATTCAGAGGAAGATTTGGCACATTGGTTGCAATTATGTGTTGATTTTAATCCTTTGGCGAAAGCTAGTAAAAAGAAGAAGAAAAAGAAGCGTGGGTAGTTTTAAGTTGCTTCCTACCGAACCAAAGTAACATTCCCCCGAATAGACGCTATCTGCTGATCAACCCGATATTGAATCACATAAATATATACTGCTGCGGGCATTAAGTCGTCCAATTTATTCCGCATACCACCGTTCCAACCTGTTTCGGGGGCATCGTTATCGTAGACGAGTCTTCCCCAACGGTTATAGACCTTAAAGGTCGCTATATTATCGGTTTTATTGGCTAGTAGAATATTGAAAAAATCATTTTTTTGGTCATTATTAGGAGAGAAGATATTGGGAACGAGCGGCGGTTTGACTAGAATGCTGATTTCCGAAGTATAAGTGCAGCCTTCTGAAGTCGTTATTTTGGCTTCTATTAAGACGGTTCGATCTTCTGTTGAAATAGGCTCATTGGCTAATGGAATATAATTTAATAGTCTATCTGTTGCCCCTTCAATCAATTGCCCATTTTCAAACCATTCGATGCTTGCAATAGAGGGGAGATTACTTTCTAAAAAGATAGAATCTACACTTTGACCGATAATGATGGTGGACGATTTATAATTGATAATTTGAGTGTTTGAAAAATCAATAACTTCGACTTCAAGTGAACCCATTAGCGGACAATTATTCGAAGTGCCAGATAAAGTATAAAGTGTTGTTTGATTTGGGGAAATCGCTGGATTGGGGCAATCAGTACAACTGATATTTTCTAAAGGTGTCCAACTAATATTTTCCGCATCTTCGGGTAAACCTGCTAATAATTCAATGCTTTCTCCTTCACAAATTAAGGAGTTTTGAGCAGTTATAGGCACTTCAATAAAAGGAAGTACATTGATGATGGAAGATACCGTGTCGATGCAAGCGCCATTTTTATCTATTCTTTGTAGGACAATGCTATCTGTTGGACTGACGACTACATTATAAATGGAATCCGAACTAATAAACTCAATATCACCTACCCATTGATGTTGTATATTGGGATAAAATTGAGGGGTATAAATAGGCGAACTCAAAACCAATTGACTGCCTCGACAAACAGTGGTATCATTAGGGGTAATTGTTCGGTCGGTCGGTAAAGAATCTACGAGAATCACTAAGGTATCTCTAGTCATGCAATTAGCTGTCTCGACTTCTACTATATACTCAAAAACACCTGCGGTATTTGCTTGAATAATTGGATTGGGACAATCGATACAGCTTAAATTGCCTTCCCCATCTGGACTTGTCCATTGATAACTTATTTGACGACCATTAGCATCTGCATTTATTTGAACCATTGCTCCTTGACAAACGGTTTGGTCGATTCCTGCATCTACTTTGATGACTTCTATCGTTATTTCTTCGGTAATCGTATTGCAGACAGTTTGAGCATTTAAGGTATAAGTCGTTGTTTCTGTTGGTGTAGCAATTGGATTAGAACAGGTTCGACAACTAAGACTTTCTGATGGACTCCAATCATAGGCAGAGGCATTGCGAGCGGTCAACTCGATACTATTCCCCTCACAAATGAACGTATCTTGAATAATACTGATATTCTCATCAATATTGGATAATACTGCCGCATCTGAGCCACTAAAATCTATTGATATTGCGCCACTAAAAATTACACCGTCGAAATCGTTAATTAATACTACATACACTTCTCCTTTTTTGACTTGTATTGGTTGAACAAAGCCTTCTCCAAATGCTCCTTCGCAAGTGCTGGTGATAGGGTTGCCTAGTACTGGATTAATATTGGCTAAACCTGTCACACTGTAAAGCGAAGCATCTGCCCAAGAACTTCTAATGGGCTGAGAATTTTCGGCTGCAATGCAAGCATCCGCTTTGTTGTCGAAAGGACCCCAAATATTGAAATCTATGTCTACACTTTCATTGGGATTGTTATTATCTAGTAAAAAAGCAAATGCTCCGTCCCCTTGAGCTTCGAGGGTAAACCAAGTATAATTAGTGGCAAAGACACCCTCCCAACAACCATTATTGACATCAAATTTAAAAAAATCAGGATCTCCTGCTCCTCTTTCTACGGTTAATGCTACAGGTAATGTTGGGCTACAACCATTTAATATTAAAGCATCTTCGCAGTTCGCCGCCGACGGAAAGGTATTGGGACAAGCATCAGATGGAGTAATTTCTATATTAAAAGGGGTACAATTATCTTCATTAGCAATTAGAAAATAATAAATGCCTTTTTCTTTTAAAGCAACATTGGGTAAAAAAATATGGTCTAACCCATTTGTCACTTCTCTTTGTTCAATGCAGATACCATCACCCCTTTCTGGGCATCCTTGAATAATGGAAATGCCAGATTCAGGAATGATGCCCGTAATATTGACGGCTATACATTCTCCCCCAGGAGAATCGTAGGCAAAAATATATTCCTGTCCGCTTAAAAAATCATCTGTTCCACATGGACCAATTTCTATATTATTCCCTGCGAAGCAAGTCGTTAAATCATTGCTTTGAAAGGGAATTTGGTCAATTATATCGGGGGCATCACAAGTGATTGCTTCAAATGCTGGACATTCCTCAACTGAACATTGCCAACTTAACCTAAATCCACTAGCATTTTGAGAACCATCGGAAGTAAATTGAACCGTGATACAATCACTATTTGCTAAGAGTAAAGTCTGTCGACCTGTTCCATTAATGGTGGCTAATATTTGCTCATTCGTATTTTCACCTTCATAAATGGTCAAAAAATCAAAGTTCCTTTCCGTATCATATTCCGCTACATTTATAGTTATACATTGGTTAAAGACGGTAGGGCAGATGGTAAAAAAAATATTTTCATCGACTTGATAATCACCTGTTTCCCCACCTGAATCGAATAAAGTACCCTCACAAAGACTTGTTCCTTCCATTTCGCCCATATTGAAAGAAGCATCATCATTTTGGGGCTGTGCATTTAGTGGTGGCACAAATAAGACATAAAAAAATAGCATGAAAAAATACTTCATTTCGGATTTGGTTATCTAAATACTGTTAACAGTCTGTTATCACCTTCAATTGTTTTTTAACAAAACGATTTTTTTAAGCCTAGTTGTTTTATGGAAATTTTCTAAAAAAATAACTGTATTTTATTAGAACTACCTTATTTTTGTGTTTGTTGTTCCCCTCAAATACAGAATTGGTAGGTATTTTAATTAACACAACCTTAAATTTCCATTAAGACATTTTAAGGTATAATTGAACGTCTTTTGAATGTATGAGTTTCAAATGTGTTCGAGCCTATTATGACCAGTAATGAATAATTATAATGAACTTAACTATTGATATTGGAAATACGAGGACTAAATTTGGTTTTTTCCAAAAAGGAGAACTGAAAGAGAAAATAATAGTAGAAAAATGGACTCAAGCCGATTTAAAAAAAATCCTAAGCAACCAAAACGTTGAAAATATCATCTGTTCTACTGTAAAGACAGCGAATAAACAGATGAGTAACTATTTGAGTAAGCATTGGTATTTTCTCAATTTAGAGGCAACTACTCCTTTACCCATTCAAAATCTTTATGGCACACCCAAAACGTTGGGTAAAGACCGATTAGCAGCAGTGGTTGGTGCATATGTACTTTTTCCCGATCAACCAAGCTTGGTGATTGATGCTGGTACTTGCACAACCTATGATATAATAGACGCAGAAGGGAATTATTTGGGAGGTAATATTACGCCGGGTTTGAAGATGAGATTTCGAGCTATGCAGCATTTTACAGCTAAATTACCGTTAGTAGAACGACTAAATTTCGTTAAAGATGGTATAGGAAAAAATACTGTGGAAGCATTACAAGTTGGAGGAGGATTAGGCAATATCTTGGAAATGGACGCTTGGATTCAGTACTTTTCCGACAAATATGAGGGGATTAACACAACCTTAACAGGAGGAGATGCGGAATATTTTGCTAAACGGTTGAAAACTAAGATATTTGCCCATTCAAACTTAGTCCTTGTTGGACTAAATAAAATCCTTGATTATAATGTGGAGATTCTGTAACCGTATTTTATTAGCTGTGTCTGCTTGTTTCGTTGTAACATTAGCGATAGCTCAACCAAAAAATAATTCCCCCTATTCCAGATTTGGATTGGGTGATTTTTTAAACCAAAATTTTGCGAACCTTCGTGCTACCCCTGGTTTTACTAATGCTTATAGTGATGCTTATCATCTAAATTTAGAGAATCCAGCTTCTCTAGGTTTTATGCAATTGGCAGCATTTGATTTTGGGCTATTTGGTAGGAATTCTAATTGGGAAACGGGGACAGACAGTAATAAAAACTGGAGTGGTAATTTATCGCATATTGCATTGGGCTTTACGGTAAATAATCCAGTAAATGACCTCTTGGAACGAGAGAGACGAGATTTTTCATGGGGGATGTCTTTTGCTTTGGTGCCCTATTCACTTGTAGGTTTTAATGTTCAAACTACTGGGGAATTCGAGGATGTTGGAAATGTGATAAACCAATTTACAGGAGAAGGTGGGACAAATCGTGTTATTTGGGCAAACGGATTTAGATATAAACAATTTGCCGCAGGATTTAATCTGGGGTATGTTTTTGGAAAGATTGAAAATACCAGAAATGTCTTTTTTGAAGATATAAGTACGGGGTTCCAAAATAGCTTGGTCGATGACTTTAGTATCAACGGATTTACTTGGAAATTTGGTGCACAATATAATTTGTCTTTTAATACAGATGACATAAAAAAGATTAAAGTTTTAACCTTTGGTGTGACAGCAGACTCAGAAAGTAGTCTTAATACTAGTAGCTCTCAACTTTTTACTCGATTGAACCCTACGGCAGCAGCGCTTTTTGCTAGTGATACGCTTTTAAATACAAATAATGTTTCTGGGAATGCTATCTTGCCTGGTATGATTGGATTTGGCGCTGTTTTATCTAGTGCTTCTAAATTTAAAGTAGGTGTTGGATATGATTTCGAAAATTGGAGTAATTATCGAAACGATGCTAAGCCAGAAACGTTTGAAGATTCATGGAGGGCTTCTTTTGGTGCAGAATATATACCAAATTATGCCTCTTATAATAAATTTTGGGCTAGAGTCCGATATAGGATTGGTGGCTTTGTAGGTAAAGACCCCAGGAGCATCGATGGCGAACAGATTGAAGAATTTGGAATTACTTTTGGGATAGGATTGCCCATTACCTTGCCTCAACGGCAAGTTTCTTTTATTAACTTATCTGCGGAATTTGGTCGAAGAGGGGCAAATACTACACTACAAGAAACTTATGGTGAATTTATACTAGGGTTTACATTGAATGATAACTCCTGGTTTATTAAACGGAAATTTAACTAAGGGACTTATATTTTTGAAAAAAATTAAAAATCAAAAACTAAAAATTGTAAAATATGAAGCGAATAGAAAAATTGTTAAGCACTATCCTATTTTTTGCTGGAGTGCTTTTTATGGCCACACCAGCAAATGCGCAGTGTGGAAAATTTACAGAAGCATCTAACCCAAGTGATGCAGAAACTTTTCACGTATTGTATCGACAAGATGTGAAAACTAAGAACTTCGATGCCGCTTATGATAACTGGGAAAAAGCATATGCTGCTGCTCCTGCTGCGGACGGTTTGAGAGATGTTCACTATACAGATGGGATTAAGATTTTGAAGGATAAGTTGAAGAATGAAACGGACCAAGCTAAAAAAGCTGAACTTGTACAACGAATTGTAGGCTTATATGAAGGTGTTATTTCTTGCTTAGAGGCTGGTAGTATAAAATTGCCTAAGACGACAGCAGAAGATAGAGTAGCTTATCACTTAGGCCGTCAAGGTTTTGATATGTTTTATGAATTAGTAACGCCGTATTCTCAAACTAGAGCCACTTTAGAATCAGCAATGGAGAAAGGTGGAATGGATACAGAATATATTGTTTTAGACCCTTATGCAAGAATCGTTGTTCACCAGTTTACGAACGACAAAATGAATAAGGAAGAATCTAGAGCAGCTTATGCTAAATTATTAGAAATAGCAGACCACAACATCAAAGCAGACGGAAAGTATAAAGCTTATTACGAGCAAGCTAAAGGTTCTGTGGAAGCAATTTTTGCACAGATTGAGAATAACATTTTTGATTGTGATTACTTTGTAGAAAAATTACGCCCTGAATATGAAGCTGATCCTGATAACCCAGATGTGTTAAAGAAGATTGTTCCTATCTTAAAGCGTCAAGGTTGTGAATCAGGAAATGCTTTCTTGGATGAATTAGAAGGAAAATATGCACAGTATGCATCAGCAGAGAATGCTAGAAGACAAGCTGAATTTGAAGCTAATAATCCTGGTATGATGGCTAATAAGATGTACAAAGCAGGTGATTACGCTGGAGCGATTGCTAAGTATAGAGAGGCATTAGAAGCAGAAGCAGATGAGAGTAAAAAAGCTGGGTACTATTTTAGTATTGCTTCTATTCAGGGTAGAAAGCTAGGTCAAAACGGTCAGGCGAGAACGAATGCTTATAATGCTGCTAAGGCACGCCCAAATTGGGGAAGACCTTATATGTTAATCGGTGATTTATATGCTAAATCAAGTAAGAATTGTGGAAAAGATGGTTATACTAGAGGATTGGCTGTAATTGCAGCAATTGACAAATATAGAAAGGCAAAGAATGTAGATTCTGACCCAGAAATTGCGCAAGAAGCAAACAAGAAAATTGGTATCTACTCTGGTTCTATTCCACCAAAGGAAGATGTATTTATGAGAGGTAAGCAAGGTGGTAAGACGGATAAAGTAGGCTGTTGGATTGGAGAAACAGTGAAAGTTAGATATAACTAGTA
>CAYMSC010000162.1:0-11875 GCA_964392805.1 uncultured Saprospiraceae bacterium | reverse complement strand
TCTTTCTCTTTTTATTCTGTGGGTAATGGATAGAACTTGGAGTTCTGGAAGCTCTTAGCATTTTCAATATGCATTATTTAATTCTAGAGCTAGTCACGACATTAAAAACTTCTAATCAATCATTTACACATCTAAAAAAATTAATATAATATTTATTTGAAAAAAAATAGCAAAAAGTGTGGAATCTTTGAAGTTACTGCATCTATATAAGTGTAAGTTTTTGTGGCTTGGACACCACGAAAATTTTTGCTAACAAACTTGCAGAAAAGGATAATAGTTTTCTAAACGATAACAAAGAAAAATATTATCCTCAATGTTTAGAGTACAACTTTGAAAGGACAAAATGATACTGATAATACGCTTGAAGTACTAGCAAAACGTAATTAAATTTACAAAAAAGCTAAGGGAAGTACTTCAAGCGGAACAGTTTTTTGCAACAGCAAAAAAATAATTGCGCATCATTAATATTAGGAAAGTAGAAACCTTAGATTTTCTAAAATCTAATTTATAGTTCTTTCTTAAATCCTAGCATGTCCATCCTAAATAAAAATTAATATTTTTTATACATACAGTACCAAATCTTTCTATATAAGAATAAAATTATTTATTCTTTTACCCCAGTTTGAATAAAAAAACATGGGCGAGTAAAACACTCGTCCATTTTGTGTTTGATATCCACAATACCAAATGGAGAAGGTGACCCCAAAAATATAATTATAAAATGCTGAGTATCTATGTTTTACAAGATACTTGGCATTATTAAATTTACTACTGGACAAAAGAGGTCAGAGGTCAGACCGAAAAATTACATTTTTCTTTCAGAGGTCAGACTTCTGACTTCTAAAATGTCCAGTAGTGTAATTATTAAACCTTCTCCCTCTCATACTATACACACTATATTTATTGAGAAAACTACCGTATGAAAAAATTAGCGATTACCGCATGGGCTGAAGAAGACCGTCCCAGAGAAAAATTATTACAAAAAGGTAAACACAATTTAACAGACGCAGAATTATTAGGTATTTTACTAGGTTCGGGATCACGAGAACAAACTGCAGTAGGACTCGCTCAAGATATTCTGCGTTCAACCAGTAATGATTTAAACGAATTAGGAAAACGGTCCATCAGTGATTATATGAAATTCAAAGGCATTGGAAAAGCCAAAGCTATTACCATTGCTGCTGCCTTAGAATTAGGTCGTCGTAGACAACTCACCAATATCAAAGACCGTCCAAAAATCACTTGTAGTCGAGATTCTTACAATGTTATTGCTCCACTTTTAATGGATTTGCCCCACGAAGAATTTTGGATATTACTACTCAATCGGGCCAATAAAGTGATTGATAGAAAACAAGTAAGTCTAGGTGGTACAACAGGAACAGTAGTCGACGCCAAAGTCGTTTTTAAAAAAGCCATTGAAGGTCAAGCCGTCTATTTAGTACTAGCCCACAACCATCCATCCGGTAGTATTCATCCTTCTATTCAAGACATAGCCTTAACAAAAAAATTGGTCGATGCAGGAAAAATACTAAGTATTAAAGTATTAGATCATCTAATAATCGGAGAAAAAAATTATTATAGTTTTGCGGATGAAGGAGGGATTTAGGCGCTTAACAGAATCACCTATCTATTTCCTTATAAAACAAGGTAAAAAACATACTAATTTTCTCTTATACTTTGTTTCTTTTTCAGAATTCCGTATTTTTATACCAACAAACCAACTTACCAAAACTGTTTTCATTGCCTTACAGACAAAAATTTAAATAAGTAGATTCAAGAAACTAGTGCTTTTGGAATACCATAAAAAGCAACTTTAGACACTTGTTGTAAATTGAGTATTCAATAAATACAATAACTGCCAATTGCTGCCTGCCTCTAGTATTAACTATTCGAGTATTGCTTATTTTAACATCGCTCAAAATCCCCCCTTTTGAGTTAAACAGCTATCCCCCCTTCAATTCCATGGTTTCTCTTGTGCTTTTGTGCAGTGATATTGGTGTAGTATTCCCCTACCTCTCACTACAAAGCACTTCTTATAAGATAAAAACAAAAAAATGCAATCTAGAACTATTACACAAACTACACTATTCCTATGCTTATTATTAAGCACTTTTCTTCATGGCCAAATTACCATTGATTATCCAGAGCGCATAACGGTTGAATGTGGCGCTGACATTACGCCTTCTCCTGATAATCCAGTAGTTGGCTTTCCTAATATTAACACCAATTGTCTCGTCGGAATACCCGATATCTCTTTTTTAGATGATGCTGACCAATTAGTAGGTTGTGGAGGCACAGGGGTTCTACTTAGATTTTGGTCAGTCAGTGATGATTGTGGTGGCTTCAACACGCTTTTGCAAAGAATAACCATTGAAGATACCACGCCGCCCGAGATCAACTGTGTGCCAGATGTTGTCATAGAATGTGACGCCAGTTTAAATCCCGCAGAAAACCCAGATTTAGCGTTTCCTGGCATTATTGATTGTTCGGAAGGAGAAGATTTAACGATTAGTTTTGTCGACCTCAACGAAGGAGATGGATTCTGTGATAACTTACCAGAAATTGTTCGTAGAACTTGGATAGTAACGGATGCTTGTGGCAATGAAAGTATCTGTGAACAATCTATTCGGGTAGGTAGAGACCCCCTATTAATATTGTGTGAGGTCAATGACATCGTACATGAATGTAATGGTTTGGATGGTAGTCGTTTTGCGGCAGAATCTTGGGATTTAAGCAATACCAATCAATTGAGAAACTGTACACAAACAGATTGTGGTCCAGTAGAAATTATTAGCGATTTTGACTATGGTAGAATAGAAGGTCCTTGTGGTATAACGGGTAGTTTTGAAGTCAATTATTTAATTAGAGATAATTGTGGAAATTCTAAATTTAGAACGGTAAGCTTCATATTAAGAGATACCACACCACCAGAATCCTTCTGTAATCCAATTGATTTTGGCATAAGTTGTGAAGGAGATGAAACCGCAGCTTCCAGAGTTGAAGGCTGGCACGCAGATAACCTTGCGTTAATAGAAACCTGTCTTTTTGATAATTGTGGTGAGGTCGTAGTATCAAGTGATTTTGATGCCAGTAATTTTAATATCGGTACGCTTAATTTTGATTGTAATGATGAAACTGGTTTTGCTGTTAATTATACTTTAACCGACCAATGTGGAAATATGACCGTCAAAACAGCTTTCTTAAAAGTAGAGGATAATGTGCCACCCAATTTTGAAAATATACCACGAGATACTTCTATCGGTGCGAATGATAACCTACCTGTTGTTTCGCCAACTATCGTAGATAATTGTTCTAATAATCTAACGGCTGAGTTTTCTGAAGAAAGAATAGATAATGACGACGACGACGGGTATCAATTGATAAGAACATGGACCACCACCGATGATTGTGGAAATATGGCAACGGCTTCCCAAACAGTTATGGTACTAGACCCAATTCTATCCTTAGCCTGTACTTCTGCGGAAATACAGGTAGAAGGAGACCGAATAGTGATAGGCAATTTACTAGCACCAAACGAAATCGTAAAAGTTTTTGCTTCTGATAATCGAATCGTATATAATTGTTTTAGAAATTGTGGAGACGTTCAAACAACTAGAGCTTTAGCAGAAGATACCTACACTATAGATATTGAATTCTATACAATTGATTGGCGGTTAATTTGTAGCGATATACAAATGATAACTATTGGAAATGGCGGCAATAATAACGGTGGAACTGATGACAATAGTGGCAGCAATAATAATGATGGAATTGATAATAATAATGGCGAGAATGATGGAAATAATATAGACCCGTGTACTGGTACAGATTGCGAACAAGAACCTCCTACCATTAGTAATTTACCCGCAGATATGACGGTCAATGAAAACGCTATTCCTGCAATAGTCAATCCGACAGTTACGGACAATTGTGATACAGATGTGAATCTTACTTTTACGGAAAATAGAACAGAAGACCCAAACAGTAATAGTTTTGTACTCACCAGAACGTGGACAGCAATTGATGACTGTGGAAATAGGTCAGAAGGGCAACAAGTTATCCGAGTTGAGGTAACTGGAGATACCGGAAATAATGATGGTGATAATAATGGAGGAGGTAATGAAGATGCTGGCAATAATAACGATGGCGATAATGGTAGTAATAATATAGCGGATCCTTCGATTTGCGATGATGTCATCATTACCACAGGACCATTAACCTTTAATTTTGCCAATTTAAATGCACCAAACAAAATTGTCAAAGTATTTGATGAGAATTTTAATATTGTATTAGAATGTATCCAAGATTGTGGTACAGCAATCAATTTTTCCTTTGAAACACCTGGTACCTATTTCGCCGATGTGCAATTATACACAAGCGATTGGACTTTTATTTGTGAAACTAGACAAACAGTAGAATTATCAGATATGCCTATTGACAATGAAGGAAGTAATAATGGTAATGGAGAGATTTGTTCAGCGATTGATATAAGCATGGATAATGGCACAATCAATGTAAATAATATTAACGCACCAAATAAGATTGTCAAATTATTTGATGAAAGTTTTAATATACTTAGCGAATGTACCAATGACTGTAGCACACCCGTAAGTTTCTCCCCTCCAACAGGTAGTTATTTTGTCGATGTCCAGTTATATACGGAGGAATGGGCATTTATCTGCGAAGTGCAAGAACCTATCAACGTTACGGCAACAAATACAGATAGTCAAAGTGACAATCCTTGCGATAATGTAAACATAAGCGGTTCTCAAACAAATATTAGCCTCTCTAATTTTAGAACACCTAATAAAATTATCAATATTTTTGATGAGAATTTTAATCTAATCTTTAATTGTTTCACGGATTGTACCGATGATATAAATGTACCTATTAGCGAATTAGGAATTTATCTCATAGACATTCAGCTATATAATGTTGAATGGGGGTTAGTTTGTCAACAAAGAACACCTATAGAAATTAATGAAAATAGCCAATCAGGTGCGGATAATAGCGAGAACAGTAATCAAGGTAATGGTAACAATCTAGCATGTGAGGTTGCTACTATTGCTATCCAAAACGGACAAATTAATATTGGTAATTTAGAAGCACCCAATACGATAATCAAAGTATTCAGTGAAAATTTTGATTTGGTTTTTGAATGTGTCGGCGATTGCGGCAACAATGTTACAACCACTGATTTAATAGCAGGCAATTATCAAGTGAATATAAATTTCTTTGATGAAAATTGGGGACCTCTTTGTGAACGAATCGAAACATTAAATTTAGGGAGCGGCTTAACAACTAATGAAACGCCAATTAATATACCAACAACTTCGAGTCGTATAGCAAATACAGGAAATGCTCCTGCGAGCATTGCGCTATATCCAAACCCTGCGACTGATAAGGTCGTCTTTAATGTATCTAATATGGAAGGAAGACAATTAAATTTCCGAATTTATAATCAGTTAGCCGCTATCGTAAAAGAAGGTAAATTTGATATTACTCAAGAAAATACTTTTAGTATTAGCTTACAAGGTATAGAAAACGGACTATATTTAGTACAACTTCAAACAGAGGAACAAGCGCCGATTACGAAGAAGTTATTGGTGAATAAACATAGGTAAGTAACGACGAAATAATAAGTTGGTCATCTGGACGAGCTTATTTTGGTTCTAGTTTTTCTTTAAAAGAGGGAGTATTGTTGATACTATGACCGATTTTAAAGTGAAAATAGGGGCAAAAGAAGCCGTCCTAGATGTTCAAGTTATTGTTTTGCCGTTACTAAGGTCAATTTTGAAATCGAAGATTCATAAACGAAGCGCACTAATGATTGAATAATATACTACTATACAAAATAGGTCAGACCGTCTCGATTTTTCATCGGGACTGTCAGAAGTCAGACTTTAAAACTGCAAATACTTGATTATCTGCTATCTAAGTCTATCCCATGTAAGTTCTCAATGTATCGACGAATTCATTCGTCGCTGTTGATATAAGCAAGTGACGAATGAATTCGTCGGTACGTTTAAGCAAAGCATATTGAGTACTTACTATCTCATCTGTCTTCTTAAATTAATTATCCTTGTATATTGTAAAAAATATACAAGGATATAAAGCATATTATTAGAGGTAAATTCAAATTATGTTAATAAATAATGAAAATTTAAATAATATTTATTTATATTTGTTGTAATTGTATTTTTAATGTTTTCAAAACTAAATTTTATTATTCAAATATAAGATAAACAGGTAGCTACTTTTCAAATTTTGTAACTATCTAAAGAGTGGCCTTTAATGATTCTCTCTATTGCGACAGCTCCTTCTTCGGAAGGAAGCTGTCTTTTTGATTTAAGAAAGTTTTTATAATTTTCCACTCTTTTTCGACCAAACTTTTAAATTTTGATAAAATATACTACTGCTACTGGTCTAGATGATATTAAACAAATGCTCCAACTCCAGTGGATTAATTTGCCCAAAAATATTTCTGACCAAGAAGCTAAAGACCAAGGCTTTGTCACTGTACACCATGATGAAAGTATCTTAACTGCAATGAATGAAAAATTTCAACATGTAATTGCTAAACACGAAGGAGGTGTAGTGGGTTATGCCTTGGTCATGTTACCTGAGTTTGGAGATAAAATTGCTATTTTAAAACCTATGTTCGATAAAATCAATCAACTATCTTATAAGGGAAAACCACTGGAAAAGACACCATATTTTGTCATGGGGCAGGTTTGTGTCGACAAAACTTACAGAGGAAAGGGCGTTTTTAAGGGTTTATATCAAAAAATGAAAACGGAAATGTCCGCTCATTTTGACTGTATCATCACTGAAATAGCGACCAGAAATACCCGCTCTATAAGAGCCCATGAAAAAGTAGGTTTTCAGCCGATTCATATCTACGCTACTAACGAAGAAGAATGGGCTATCGTTGGTTGGGATTGGAAATAAGAAACACCGAAATAATTAATAACTGATGTTACGCAAAGAAAAATTAATCTGCATCAAAGGTGCGACATATCATAGCATTGGGTGTAAACCCAATGATTATACAAGAAAGCGCCAAAGGTGCGACATATAATTGTAATAGTGTTATGTTTTCATGTCGCTCCTTCAGAGCTAGCGTTTCAACAACATTCATTTCCCATAGGGCTTTGCCCCATGTTAATATATGTCGCACCTTTGGTGCTTGTGCGTAACATCAGTTAATAACACAAATACCGAATGATAGATATTATTGCCGCTTGAATAGCACAGTATCTAGACATCGAGTATTGAGTATCAAGCATCTTGAAGAATAAAAAATTAATTAAATGTTTTTTTAGGCTGTTACAATTCTCTGCGTTCACCGTATTTCTCGGTCGAGCTTGGCAACATCTTTATTGGGACGCACCATTTCGTACGCTACTTTGGGACGAATCATGGTTGAGCGGAATCGTTCAAGACTCGTTAGGAATGAACTGGGAAACCTATATTACCAGTATGGAAGTGGATGAAAATATTAGCTGGAGTATCCAATGTTTTGGTATTCTTTATCTTTTATCTGCCTTTGTAGCTTTGTTTGTCAAACGATTACCTCGCTTTTTTCATCATTTATTGTTAGTCGGTACTGCTGGGCTCATTTTTCTTGCCCTGCTCTATTGCAAAGAGCGTTTTTTTAGTATTGGTCAATTTTTAGAATATACTTTACAATTTGGAAGTCCCCTATTTTTATGGTGGTTAGCAGATAGAAAAGATAATTTACCTACTAAAAAATTCTTACTTATTTTAAAAATAGCTATTGCACTCACTTTTACTTGTCATGGTTTATATGCTTTAGGCTACTACCCTATTCCTGTTCAATTTATGGAAATGACAATGAATATTTTGGGTCTTGGTGAGGATTCCGCAAAAAACTTTTTAAGTATCGCAGGCGTTCTCGATTTTCTGGTTGCAATCGGTATTTTCCTGCCTTGGAAATGGGCTAGATTATTTTTAGCTTATGCTGTTTTTTGGGGATTTGGAACAACGATTGCGAGAGTTTGGGCAAATTTTAATTGGGAATGGTTAGACTATGTTTTATTACAATGGCTACACGAATCTATCCTGAGAATGCCTCATTTTTTAATCCCACTCGCTGTTTTAATAGTTGGTAATTTATACTCAAAACAAATTAATAAAATCGGATAGCATTTTTTGAGGGTCTGTAAATATATCCCATGAATTCCATCTAAATATTCGACCAACTACAACTCCAATAATCGCTAAAACGGTGATAAGACCTAACCATTTTTTAGTGAATTTATATTTTAACCAAACTAAGTGGACCGCCAATAAATAGAGTACAATACCCGCTATAGCAAATAAAGCATAAAAAATAATATCGTATAATAAAGTCATTCCTTCATCTCTCCCAAAATATTTTATATCGGTCACCATATATAGGGTATTAGGCAGCCATAATATCCATACCAATGATAGAAATTTGTATAGGATTCGATTGCTAGATTGATAAACTAACCATGCCCAAAAAACCGCTATCCAAGCGAGTAGTAAGTTCCATAACAATCCTGTATTTCTTTTATCTGTAAGAAAAGTCCATACCGTCCAATGCTCAAAATCAATATCCCATAGATACCAACGATACAGCTCCATCATTAGTAAAAGGAGCGTTACAAAAATAGAAGCTTTTAATAAATTGTGTTTTATTTTCATATATAAGTTCAATGCTCACAAATTTAAGTATAATTCAATAAAATCATGTGAATGGAATCATTTATTGGATGCAAGCGTTAAGGATAAAATAATGCTAAAAAATAGCAGTTCTCCTTCTTTTAGCCTATTTAAAAAGGTTGGTGCAAGTAGCAAAAAATACTATCTTCGCATTTTCTTTTTAAAAGATTCGTCAATATTTTGTTTTTACACTATTTTCAATATAATAGGTTTAAAATAGGACTTGAAGAGCACTAAAAAAAAATATTATAACGGCGATTTAATTCGTCTCGACTTATAAAAATCGTATCCATGAAATTAGCAGCTAGATACCCCGCTAAAGAATCTGAGGAAAAATGGTATTCTTATTGGATGGAGCAAAAATATTTTGCATCCAAACCTGATGACCGTGAAGCTTTCACCGTAGTTATTCCTCCGCCCAATGTAACGGGTATCTTACACATGGGGCATATGCTCAATAATACCATCCAAGATATTTTAATCAGAAAGGCTAGAATGGATGGCAAAAATGCTTGTTGGGTACCGGGAACAGACCACGCCTCTATTGCTACAGAAGCAAAAGTCGTGCGAAAACTCCGAGCGCAAGGCATCAAAAAAGGAGACCTTACTAGAGAAGAGTTTCTAAAGCACGCTTGGGATTGGACAGATGAGTATGGAGGCAAGATTCTAATGCAATTAAGAAAGCTAGGCGCTTCTTGTGATTGGGATAGAACAGCATTTACGATGGACGAAGTTCGTTCCAAACAAGTTATCAAGGTTTTTGTTGATTTATATAACAAAGGTAAGCTATATAGAGGTTTGAGAATGGTCAATTGGGACCCTCAAGCACAAACGGTATTATCCAATGAAGAGGTATTGCATAGTGATGAAGATTCTTTTTTGTACCACCTTCGATACAAAATAGACCATAACGGAGAAGAATCACTAGAATTAGGTCGATTGGCAAGGCAAATCAAGCAACTTAGGGCATATGTTAAAGGGTATAAGCCTAATGCCAATGGAAAAGGAACTTGGGCTAAATCTTCTTATCGCTCTTGGAGTAATGAACTCAAAAGACTAGAAGCGGAATATGCAGCTAAAGAAGAAGCTTATAATTGGTTGACGATTGCCACTAAACGACCTGAAACCATTATGGGAGATACGGCAATTGCGGTTCATCCTGATGACCCTCGATATACCCATTTGAAAGGCAAACGAGCGATTGTTCCTTTAATTAACAGGTCTGTTCCAATTATTTTTGATGACTACGTAGAAATGGATTTTGGGACAGGTGCATTAAAGGTTACCCCTGCACATGACCCAAATGACTATGAAATAGGTTTACGCCATAAATTAGAAGTCATTGATACGATTTCGGATGATGGAACGCTTAATGAAAAAGCGCAGATTCATATCGGAACGGAACGATTTGAAGCTAGAAAATTAGTAAAAAACGATTTGGAGGCAGCCGGCCATTTAGTTCGTTTAGAACCTTATAAAGGAAGTATCGGTCGGTCAGAAAGAACGGGTGCGGTAGTTGAACCAAAATTATCCTTGCAATGGTATGTGGACATGAAGCAAATTGCTGCGCCTGCATTGGAGGCAGTAATGACAGATGAAATAGAATTTTTTCCAAAAAAATATAAAAACACTTACCATACTTGGATGGACGGCATTCGAGATTGGTGTATTTCTCGTCAATTATGGTGGGGGCATCAAATTCCTGCATGGTACTATGAAGGGGAAACTTTTGTAGCAATCAATGCCGACGATGCCTTAAAATTAGCACAAGCCAAATTTGGTAAGGCCGTTAAAATGGCAGATTTAAAGCAAGATGAAGATGTTTTAGATACTTGGTTTTCGTCTTGGCTATGGCCTTTTAGTGTTTTTGATGGTATGGAAAGTGGTGGTGAAGTTGACTATTATTACCCAACTAGTGTTTTAGTAACAGGATGGGATATTATCTTCTTTTGGGTAGCTCGGATGGTAATGGCGGGTTATGAATGGAAAGGCACCTTCCCATTTAAAGATGTTTACTTTACGGGGATGGTACGAGATACGCAGGGACGGAAGATGAGTAAATCCTTAGGTAATTCTCCAGATGCCTTGAAATTAATTGAAGATTATGGTGCGGACGGTGTTCGATTTGGAATGATGTCTTGTTCGCCAGCAGGTGGAGATTTATTGTTTGATAAAAAATTATGTGAACAAGGAGCTGCCTTCTGTACAAAAATGTGGAATGCGCTCCGATTGATAAAAGGTTGGGAAATTGCAGACAAAGCCGTTAGCTCAGATTTGGAAAAGGTTAACGCCTTGGCTGCCAAATGGATGGAACAAAGATTGTCCAACATTTTGACTGATATTGAAAGTAATTTCAAAACTTATCGATTATCAGAAGTGACAATGGATTTATATAAATTCATCTTTGGAGATTTCTGTGGCTGGTATTTGGAGATTATCAAACCACCTTATGGTTCTCCAATTGATAAAAAAACGTATAATCAAGCGATTGACTTTTTTGAAAACTTAATGACCGTTTTACATCCAATCATGCCTTTCGTCACCGAAGAAATTTGGCATCAGTTGAAAGAGCGAAAGAAAGGAGAAGATTGTATGATAAGTCTATATCCAAAAGCTAGCAAAGTAGATACGGGCTTCTTGAAAAATTTTGAAACGGTTAAAGATACCATTACCAAAATCAGGGAGATTCGCCAGAAGAATCAATTGAAGAGTTATGAACCTTTAAAGGCTTTTGTTCAAGAAAGTGCAAGTGCGAAAGGTTTCTTTTCTATTGATGGAATGAAAGAATTATTGCAAAAAATGGCTGCTTTAGAAAGTCTTGATTTTACCAAAGAAGAACCAGAAAATACAGTAAATTTCATTTCAAGTACAGAAAAATTCTACGTTGAGCTGAACTTAACAATTGATATAGCAGCTGAAAAAGAACGTATCAGTAAAGAACTGGACTATATGAAAGGTTTCTTAGTTTCTGTTGATAAAAAACTAAGTAACGAACGATTCGTAAACAACGCCCCTGCAAAAGTCGTTGAAAATGAGCGAAATAAGCAGGCAGATGCGGTCGCTAAGATTGCTATTTTAGAGGAGAGTTTGGCGAAGTTAAACTAGATAAGACAATCGCTTAAAAAAGGAATAACTACGTGTCGGACACCTTTGAGGTGTCCGA
>CAYMSC010000161.1:0-11876 GCA_964392805.1 uncultured Saprospiraceae bacterium | reverse complement strand
GGAAACAAAATCCGTTGGGAAACAAACAGCCCCTACAACCTACCAACTATTTTAATCCAAAACAAAAAATCCGTACTTTAGCAAAAAAATAAAACCACTAATAAATGATAAATCGAAAAGTCGACATTACGCTAATTGGCGCAGGTATCATGAGCGCAACCTTAGGCATCCTCTTAAAAAAACTAATGCCAGAAGCCACAATCGGCATATACGAAAGATTGGATAAAGTAGGCGCAGAAAGTTCGGATGCTTGGAATAATGCAGGGACTGGACACTCTTCCTTTTGTGAATTAAATTATACCCCAGAAAAAGAAAATGGGCAGATAGATTTGACAAAAGCCCTAAAAATTGCCAACTCTTTTGAAGTCTCCAAACAGTTTTGGTCCTATCTAAATGAAGAAGATTTATTTCCTAGCAATCAGTCGTTCATTAATGACATTCCGCATATGAGTTTTGTGACGGGAGACGAAAATGTCCGTTTTTTAAAAAAGCGGTACAAAGCAATGTCCAAACATGCTATTTTTGAAGATATGGTGTATTCAGAAGACCACGGGCAAATAACAGATTGGATTCCACTGATGATGAATAATCGAGTGCATAAGCATAAATTGTCGACAACTCGAATGGATATAGGGACGGATGTAAATTTTGGGGCGATTACACGAGGAATGATAAATTATTTAGAACAATTGGATGGGGTAGAAGTGCATCTAGGACATGAAGTACAAGATTTGACGCACCTAAAAGATGGTACTTGGAAAGTAGATATGGAAGATTTAGATTCAGGAGAAGAAGTGGATGTATTCTGTAAATTTGTTTTTATTGGTGCAGGTGGAGGTTCTTTGACTTTGCTGGAAAAATCAGATATTCCAGAAGGTCGAGGATATGGAGGTTTTCCAGTCAGTGGGCAATGGTTGAAGTGTAATAATCCAGATGTGATTAAACAACACGGTGCAAAGGTATATGGCAAAGCAGCAGAAGGGAATCCACCAATGTCGGTACCACATTTGGACACCCGTTGGATGGACGGCGAACAAGGGTTATTATTTGGTCCGTATGCAGGATTCTCGACTAAATTTTTGAAAAACGGTTCTTATTTTGATTTACCATTTTCGATAGAGATGCATAATATCTGGCCGATGCTTAAAGCAGGTATTAACAATATTGGTTTGACCAAATATCTAATAGACCAAGTAACCCAATCTATGGAAGAACGTTTTGCTTTCTTACAATCTTATTATCCCGATGCAAAAATCGAAGATTGGGAATTGAAAATAGCAGGTCAGCGCGTTCAAATTATTAAAAAGGACGAGAAAGAAGGGGGGAAATTACAGTTTGGAACAGAAATCGTTGCAGCTTCGGATGGTTCATTAGCCGCTTTATTGGGCGCTTCTCCCGGTGCTTCTACCTCTGTTTCTATTATGCTGAATGTCTTAGAAACTTGCTTTGCCAAAGAAATGAAATCTAAAAAATGGCAGAAAACTTTGAAAACGATGATTCCAACTTATGGTGTTTCTTTGAATAATCGACCGGGATTGTTGAGGAAGATTCGAGGGTGGACGAGTGAGATATTGAAATTGGAGGATTAGCAGTGGATTTTATTAATTTGTGAGTACTAGATATCTGTGTCCCTTTACTTATCCGTAGTATATTGTTTCCCACGGATAAGTGAAGTACCACAGATTAGGTGGGGGAGAAGTGAGCTATTGAAATTAGAGGATTAGAAACGGATTTTATTAATTTATGAGTACTAGATATCTGTGTCCCTTTACTTATCCGTAGTATATTGTTTCCCACGGATAAGTGAAGTACCACAGATTAGGTGGGGGAGAAGTGAGCTATTGAAATTAGAGGATTAGAAACGGATTTTATTAATTTATGAGTACTAGATATCTGTGTCCCTTTACTTATCCGTGGTATATTCATTGACTACAAATTATATAATAGCGTTCTCTTCTCCTTTCCATACAAAACATCCACCTATTGTCAATTTTTAAAATATAGTGTGTCAATTTTTATATAATTAGTAAAAAAATACTAATTTCACGATTAAAGCTCAGGCAAAAAATATAGCTTTCCTTTTATCATTTCTTAATTTTAATCAAGCAAAATTTATGCAAAACCTAATCAAATACGGACTATTCTGTGCCGTGATAAGCTTACTTTTGACCAATTGTCAATCAGAACCCCCTCCAACGCCTGGAACAATCGAACATATTGCAGCAGCGACAGGTGCAATAGATGATGCTACTTTAAAAGCTGCTCAAATTGATGGCGATTGGTTGACGTATGGCGGAAATTATCAAGAAGATAGATACAGTACTTTAGACCAAATCAACAAAGAAACGGTGAAAGATTTAAGCTTAGCTTGGTCTTTAGATTTGGGTGTAAAAAGAGGGGTAGAAGCGTCGCCAATTGTAGTAGATGGGATTATGTATTTAACAGGGCCTTGGAGTGTGGTGTGGGCGGTTGATTTGCGGAAAGGAGAAAAAATTTGGGAATATGACCCTTCTGTGCCTCGTGATTACGGGGAAAAAGCTTGTTGTGATGTGGTAAATAGAGGAGTCGCATTATATAAAGGAGCAGTGTTTGTAGGAACAATTGATGGTAGATTGATTTCCATAGATGCTGCTACAGGAGAGCGGAATTGGGAAAAATTGACCATTGATAAAAGTCGAGATTATACCATTACAGGTGCGCCAAGAATTGCGAAAGGCAATGTTATCATTGGGAATGGTGGCGCAGAATACGATGCCAGAGGATATGTCACTGCCTACGATGCAGCAACAGGCGACCAAAAATGGCGTTTTTATACAGTACCGGGCGACCCTTCCAAGCCTTTTGAAAATCCAATTTTGGAAGAAGCTGCTAAAACTTGGACAGGAGAATGGTGGAAATATGGTGGTGGTGGTACTGTTTGGGATGCCATCGTTTATGACCCAGAAATGAACTCGGTTTATTTGGGAGTTGGAAATGGTTCGCCTTGGGACCAATTGCAAAGAAGCCCAGAAGGTGGTGATAATTTATTTTTATCTAGTATTGTTGCAGTAGATGCAGATGACGGTAGCTATAAATGGCACTTTCAAACGACACCGGGAGATACTTGGGATTATACGTCTACACAGCCAATTACTTTAGCTGATTTAGAGATTGATGGCAAAATGCGCAAGGTTTTAATGCAAGCACCCAAAAATGGTTTTTTCTATGTGATTGATAGAACCAATGGACAGTTTATTTCTGGCTCAGCTTATACGCAAATCAATTGGGCAACAGGCTTAGACGAAAATGGACGTCCCATTGAAGCACCTTTTGCTAGGTATGAAAATCCAGGAGAAAATACCGTCATAGCACCGGGGGCATATGGAGGCCACAACTGGCAACCACAAGCTTTTAATAGAGAAACAAAATTAATGTACATTCCTACTCATACTGCTAGTATTACTTTTTCTCATGAGACAGAAGATACCTATAATAAAGTGGCTAGAGGTGGTTCTGGAACAGGCTGGAATGTAAGTTATGCTGATAAATTGTATAAACCTTTTGGCGCAGGTTCCGCTGGTGCACCTGACCCATTGAAACCCTATGGTAGAACGATTGCTTTTGACCCTGTCCAACAAAAAGAAGTCTGGGCAGTTGAGCATCCATTAACCCATTGGAATGGGGGGATTTTAACGACAAAAGGTGGTTTGGTTATTCAAGGAGATGCAACGGGGCAACTCACTATTTACGATGCGAAAGATGGTTCTAAACTATGGCAAAAAGATTTACTAACAGGGATTATTGCGCCTCCAATTACTTACACCGTCGATGGCGAGCAATATCTAACCGTTGCCGTTGGTTGGGGTGGTATTGTTGGTTTGACTCGAAAGTTTACTAAAAATGTACATCCTGGGCGGATTTTCACTTTTAAGTTAGGTGGAGATGGAGCAATGCCAGCCGAGATGGTCAATCCAGTCGTCGCTTCTTTAACGACCTTGCCACATACGGGCGAACCCCTTCAAGTTGGGCGTGGATTAAACTTATACATTAAATTCTGTCTGACTTGTCATGGCGATGCCTTTGGTGCTGGCGGTGGCGCTTTGCCCGATTTGACGCATTCGACAGAAGGTGTTTTCAAAAATCACAACGAAATCATTTTAAATGGTGCTTTAGTTTCCAATGGCATGCCCAATTTTGGTGACCGCCTGACAGAAAATGATGTGGAAGATATTGGCCATTTTCTAAAATATACTTCGGAAACCTTGCGTGGTGGGGCAGACCCTGTTACTTTGTTGACCAATTTGGCAGGGATGCAATATTTGGCAGATACTACGCCTAGGAAGGATTAAGATTATTATTTTGATATGTAAAAAGCCCTGCTAGATTTTTTCTAGTAGGGCTTTTTAAGTGCTTAGTGTATTATTGTTTCTCTGAACAAGATGGAAGGTATATTGAACCAAGTGGTGCTAATTGGATAGATTTTATACTCTATTATGTTAGATTTTGAATTTTTCGTTAAATAGAAACTATATTTATTGAACTAGTTTATATGTTTTGTTATTTTTTAAACATTCTGTTGAAGGATAGTCTCAAGGTGCCTATATGAATTACGGAAATGGAAGACTTGTTGTATTTGGGGAGGCAGCAATGTTTACAACTCAATTGGTGGGAAAGAAAAAAAGGAAGGTTGGCATGAATAATAAAATAGCATCAGAAAACTATCAATTGTTGTTAAATATTATTCATTGGTTGGATGGAATCTTAAATTAATCACCTATACCAATAAAAATTAATGGATTATCGACATAGCCATTTTCCAATTCAATCCTGTTCGCGCGAGGCTCTGCCTCGTGTGTAGTATTAAGCGGCCTCTGGCTGCCATAATTAATTTTAAATTTCATTAAGCTTAATTATGCACTAACTGCTAATTGCACTAGTCTATTTCGGCCAGAAAAAAGATTGAAATCAAATCGACCACTGCCTGCTCCGAGGCATCTCGGAGGAATTTGTCAGAGAACGAAATAAATTAAATGAAAAATATAAAATACCTCCTACCATTCCTATTACTTGGAACTCCTTTTCTTTCTGCACAAAAAATAGCGGTTAATATAGCGGCTGAATTCTTTAAAGATGTGGAAATAAGTGCTATTGTCATTTCGGATGAACTCGGAAAAATTCTTTATGAAAAAATCCTGATAGAAAAGGATTTAAATAAAGATTTTAATCAAGAATTTGAACGATATTTGGACAGACAACATCATGTGACTATTTTCAATGAATATTTGGATATTTATGGAGAACCTTACTTTAAGGTTAGGACCTTTTACAATGTTAAAGAAGAAATCATTATAGTAGAAACCCCTCTTTACGAATTTTCTGACCGAGCATATATAGACTTAAAATTAAATGTCTATGGGGTGAATGAACTACATGGAATTATTATGAATTCTGGCAATCAGGATAATTATCAAAAGGTGAGAAATAAGTCAAAAAAGGAATTATTAAAAATACTTTATGCACTGCCAGTTGCATCAGATTTATACTTTGTTTTGCATGGAAATGAAGAGCATTTTTTTAGATATATCTACTTGCCGCAAGATGAAATTTTAAAAACAAATGATTTATTTTGGGAAGATTTACCTAGAGATTTAAAAGAGCATGAACTTGTTTTTCCAGACAAAGAAAAATGGCAAGGATTTATAAGGGCAACTAGTGAGTTTACAGATAATACCTGTTATTTTTATGAACTTACAAGTAGAGATTTTTATGAAACAACTCATAAATATTTTATCCCGGAATCTTTGTTTTTCTATGATTATGAATTTTATTTTTCTAGAAATGCAAAAGTGGCTGAAAATCAAAGAAGTTATAGCTATTATGGGAAATCTGATGAGATTTTGACGCTACCAAAAATTATTGAAAAGGACTTTGATTATGATTTAGAGTACTATGATAGGCATGGTTTTGATTGCCAATTAGTAAAAAAGATGGATGAGGTATATCTACATTGCTTTTTAGAATTAGAGGAAGATTTTAGCAGTTATTCTTTTATCCCGCAATGGATTATTAAGGCCGAAAATACAGACGAAATCAATTTTAAATATCCAATTTTATCTGACCTAATTTTAAATGTCATGCCTGATTTAGTTTATTCTACAGATAACCAACCAACTAGAATCAGACAAATTCAAAAAAAATATGGAGCGTGTGATTTGAGCGTTAGTGATGATATTAGAAATTAGATGTGGTACTTATCTCCAAACTCAATCCAGCAACCCAAGCTAAAACTATCGCAAGTGTAATTTTCTGCAATAAAGGCAAATAATAAATCCCCATCTCCGTATAATAAATAAAGTTATTCAAGCCCAATAAAAGAATACAAACAACGCCCGTTACCTTATAAAGAATTAGCGCGCTTCTATAAATTTCTAGAATAATTCCAACTACTGCAAACACGCCAAAAATACTAGATAGGGTCGTCATTAAATCATGGTAATCGGTAAAAATAAAGACGGCAAAAAGCATAGAAATAGTACCACTATAAAAAATTATGTTTTGCCAATTTTTATGTTGGGAGACTTTTTTTGCAAACTGCATAAAGAAAAAAATAAGACTCAAACAAAGAATAATCATCGCCGAAATAGCAATAGGTCTGGCAGGATTTGGCAAACCATTTGTCGCATGGCTATTTAATAAATTACACCAATAATTGTTGACCCAATCATAGCCGACGGAGTTCGAATCAGCCTGTGAACCACCGGGATATAACGTAGCTGCGTAGATAAATAATACCCAAAATAGTAGAATGCCAATGATGGGTAGATACGCAAGTACGGTTGGGTTTAATTTTTTCATTGCTCAAAATAAGCATTCAGCTTTTGGAAAAATTCTGCTTTCATTGCTTGTTGATTGATGGTTTTATAAAAAGTTACTTCCTTAGACCCATTATCTTTAGAAGTAGTAATGGTAACAGCTTCTGCCCATTCAGGATGAATGATGGCTTGAAGGATATGACCAATCAGTTCACCATCGTATTCCGTATCAGATTCGTGCACAGAAACAATGTCTTCAAATCCATCCTTATCTAAATCTGCCATTTGTAAACCATCACTTCCACTCAGGTCAATACCACTGATTTTTGGGTCGTCAATTAGGTGTTCTTTCCAAGAAATGAAAGTGCCTTCGGGCGTTTGTGCAGTGGATTTTTGAAGGCCAACAGGGATAGGTCCTGAGAGGGTATTTGCTTCTTTTAATTTTTTTCCTTGACAGGCAGAACAAAGTAGTAGTAGAAAAAGGAGTATATGGTAATTAAAATTTAACATGATTTAAAGTTAAAGCTTAACTATCTTTTTAAAATTTCGGTGGTTTCAAATGTTTAAAATGCCCATTCATTTGCGCTCGTTTTTTACTCTCTTCCATATTTTTGACCGTAGGCAATAATTTCTCTAAATGTGCATGAACAAACTGCTGTCGCTCCAATTCTGATGGAATCGTCAATAGGGCATATTCTTGGTCGATATTCAAACCAATATAATGAGCAATGTCAAAAATTCTAAAAAGAGAAGGACTTTTAGGTGTTTTTTTATTAATTTTTAAAATCTTAAATAATTCTTCTACTTGGGTTAAAATTTTTTCATTTAAAATTAAGTCCGAATCATCCACCAAAACCAGTCGTTTAATATCCGCTCCGGGGTAAAGTTTGTTTGGCGTAATTGAATAAAATTCTTCCGTTTTGAATACACCGACACCAATGGTTTTAATGTCTAATTCTCCATTATCATACTTTTTTTCGATGGACAATAAGCGTAATTCTGTCCCGATTGGTTGGACTATGTCATTAATAAATGCTGGAATGCCAAAGGTTGTTTTATTATGTTCTATTTCTCTGATAAGTTGTTTATACCTTGCTTCAAAGATGTGCAAATTCAGCTTTTCTCCTGGATAAACGACTAGTTTTAAAGGGAATAAAGGTAGATAATCAGTCATATTGTTAGTCATTGGTCATAAGTCATTATTCATAGTTCATTAGGTAGCAGTTTACTACTAATGACCTATGACTAATGACTTATGACTTATTTATTAAGCCAAGCTTTAAAATGTTTTGTATTGGCGGAACTTACGATAATGTCTCGTCGAGCCTTAGGTTTTAACTCCACTTTTAATCGACTTTTAGAAACACTTGAAATAGAATCAATTGCCTCAAAATGGGCAATGAAACTTCGATTGAGTCGAAAAAAAATGGCGGGGTCTAGAAT
This sequence comes from uncultured Saprospiraceae bacterium, assembly GCA_964392805.1. Taxonomy (GTDB): domain Bacteria; phylum Bacteroidota; class Bacteroidia; order Chitinophagales; family Saprospiraceae; genus JAFMDF01. The sequence goes on along the minus strand of CAYMSC010000161.1, from coordinate 3,642 downwards.
CTCTTCCAAATCACTTAATTTATAATCTACAATAAAGCGGTTTCCTTCTTTATTGATAAGATAAACATAGCGGTCTTCGCCTTCAAAACAGGCAATTTGGTCAACAGTCAAACTCTTAATTTTATCCCTACGAGTCACTAAAAACCGTTGTTGATAATTTTTTTTAGGATTATTTATAAGGGATTGTATTTGTGCATAATCGACCGAAGTAGCTTGTGTATTTTTGAACTTTTCGATACTTGCGGCCAACTCTTCTTGGTCAATCGGCTTCAATAAATAATCTATACTATTTACTTTAAAAGCCTTCAAAGCATATTTGTCATAGGCCGTTGTAAAAATAACAGGCGTAGTGACTTTTATTTGTTCAAAAATTTTAAAACTCAAATCATCTGCTAAATGAATGTCCAAAAAAATCAAATCCGCTTGATTATTTTGCAGCCATTCTACCGTTCTTTTGACGGATTCTAATTTGGCTAGAATTTCGATATTTGGAGCAATTTGGAGTAATAGATGCTCTAAATTATCCCTAGCATGTTTTTCGTCTTCTACAAGTATGACTTTCATTAATCTATTTTTTTATAAATTGCCGTTGCAAAAGTAAGTTTTTTGATTATCTATAACTTCTAAGTATTACTGAAAAAATAAATTTACCAAAAGAATTTTGAATTGAATCTTTTTTCCATAGGTTTTCAACCCATTGAAAAGCTGCCCATCCTCTTCGAGGTTCACCCGTACGGGTTCCTATTTCAAAATTGGTAAATTTATTTTTTCAGAGTTCCTAATCTAATAAAAATGATTTATAATCGGATACTCATTATTCTTACACCTCTAAACCTTTAAACCTTCATATGATTTGTCAAAAACATTTATTTAATCTTCCTAGCGACCAAATTTATTTGAATTGTGCTAGAAGAGGGCCGCAAAGTAAAAAGTTAGAAGCAATTGGCAAAGTGGCGATTAGCCAGCAATGTGACCCTAATTCCTATTCCAATGCAGATTTTTTTAATGCGCCTAGACAAATTAAGGAAGCTTTTGCGGATTTAATGGAGATAGCCGACCCCAACCGTGTTGCTATAATTCCTTCCGCTTCCTACGGATTGGCAAATGTAGCTAATAATTTAAACCTAAAAAAAGGAGAAAAAATTATTGTAGTTGGAGCACAGTTTCCTAGCAATATGTATGCTTGGATGGATGAGGTGGATAAAGCAGGAGGTATACTTAAAATTGTCGAACCACCTACGGTAGAAAATCGAGGACAAAATTGGAATGAAGCCGTTCTTGCTGCTATTGATGACCAAACAAGAATGGTCGCTTTGGCGCATGTGCATTGGTCAGATGGAACGCTATTTGATTTGAAAAATATACGTGCTAAGACCAAACAGCATGGAGCTTTATTAGTCGTAGATGGTACTCAATCTATTGGCGCATTACCCTTTTCTGTCAAAGAAATTCAGCCTGATGCTTTAATCACATGTAGTTATAAATGGATGTTGGGTCCTTATTCTTTGGGCGTTGCCTATTATGGAGAAGCGTTTGATAATGGCGAACCAATAGAAAAAAATTGGATAAACCGACTAAATAGTGATGATTTTACTAATTTGGCGAATTATCAACCTTTATACCGACCCAAAGCGAATCGGTATTCTATGGGGGAACAAAGTAATTTTATTCTCTCTCCTCTATTATTGGGCGCCATTGGTCAATTAAAAACGTGGGGAGTGGCAAATATTCAACAATATTGCAGTGATATTACCAAAAATGCCGTAGCAGAATGGCGAGAAATGGGATTATATATTGAAGCAGATAATTGGCGAGGACATCATTTATTTGGTATTCGCTTAAACGATAAATTTGACGGCACTAAATTAAAGGAGGCACTCACAAAAGCAAATATTTCTGTTTCTTTCAGAGGAACGGCGATGCGGGTTTCCCCAAATATTTATAACAACGAATCAGAAATAACAGCATTGTTAAACTGTTTTAAAAAAGCAAGGAATAACTTACACTTTGTAATTTAAAATTTTCAATTTTCAATTTTCAATTTTCATAGGGCTATAGAGCTAATTGAAAATTGAACATTGAAAATTGAGCATTGAAAATTAATCAATGTTTGATATAGGATTTTTACCAATAACGATATGGGATTTTCTCGATGTGTTTATCGTCGGCTACCTTATCTTCCGCATCTACAAGTTGCTGAGTGGGAGTGTGGCATTTAATATCCTATTGGGCGTTATCCTTTTGTATATGACTTCTTGGTTGGTGGGGGCCTTGAAAATGGATATGTTGAACACCATTTTGACCCAATTAAAAGAAGTAGGCATCATCATTATTATCATTATTTTTCAGCCAGAAGTTCGTCGATTTTTATTACTAGTGGGCAATACGACTTTAAAGGGGCGGTCTGGGTTTTGGACTAAAATTTTAGCGAAGGATCAACACAATAGAGAACAAAAACAAATCCATATTGAGGCAATTAAAGGTGCTTTATTAAAATTGAGCAAGAAAAAATTAGGCGCGCTTATCGTACTAGCGGATAGGTTAAATGTAGGTACTTATGCACATTCGGGCACAGAAATGGGTGCAGAAGTAAGCCAACAACTACTATTAAGTCTTTTCCAAAAAAACAGCCCTTTACATGATGGCGCTGTGTTGATTTCAGAAGATAAAATTCAAGCAGCAGGTTGTATTCTACCCGTTTCAAAAAGTACCAAATTGCCTAGAAGTGCTGGTTTGCGCCATCGAGCCGCTGTAGGCGTAACGGAAGAAACCAGTATGAGTACTTTTATTGTTTCCGAAGAAACGGGGAGTATCTCTTTTGCGAAAGATGGAAAGTTGATAAGGCGTTTGTCAGAAAAAAAATTGTCTGCTTTGTTATTGGAGCATTATAATTAGTGCTACCTCTTAATTGCATGCTGTCTAAGCTAAGAGGTTCTTATGCCTTGTTGCTTAATTTCCGCCTTAATTACTTTTAATTGAGCGGGAGAAGAATGAGTCTTTACTTTTTTATACATTTTATTTGCAAATGAAAAATAGCTATCACTTTTAATTAAAGGAATTAAAACTGCCGTATATTCCTCTAAAGAAGCCGTTTGGACTAGTGCTATAATGTAATTTTCTAGGTAATCACTATTAGCATGAATCATCCAATCTCCTAATTCATGGGCAAAAACAATTTCTTCTCCATCCTCCATTTTTTCAATTAACTCAAACAGTATTTTAAAACACTTTACTGCTATTGTGTGATTTTTTGCTTCGACCAAATCTGAAGTAAAATCAAGATAACGACTAAGTTCGTCAAACCATTCATCTGTTTCTTCTGGAATATCAGAAAAGTTTTTCGAGTTAATCATAAAAGACTCATAATAATACCCAGCCAATGATTTTTCATAAAAACTTTCTATATCATCTAGTAAGTCATCAGGCGTTTGTTCTTGCTTTACAAGTTCAAAATATAAATCCCCAAAAGCATCTCGTTGTGGTTTTGGCTCTAAATTTATAAAAACTGTTTCTAAAAATTCAATTAATTCTTTTTTGGACATTTTTTCAAATCCATCGAGTAAAATCTTTTTATCTATTTCCATTTTTTCAATTATTTAAGTTCTGGAAAAATCAAATACTATTCACTTTTTAACAAAATTA